>NZ_AJRG02000016.1:0-43058 GCF_000298715.2 Streptococcus sp. GMD5S | reverse complement strand
CTCTGTCAACAGATTTTTTAAACTTTTTTCAAGTTTTTTTAACCGCAATACACCATAGTCCGTACGGGATTCGAACCCGTGTTACCGCCGTGAAAAGGCGGTGTCTTAACCCCTTGACCAACGGACCTTGAGCTTTTCAACTCTTTCTATTATACCTACTTTTCCGCCTTTGTCAAGGACTTTTTTCCTCTTTATCGAAATTCTGAAAAGATAAGGGAAAGTTCTCTCAGGAGAGCTTTACGTCCTCTAAAGACTTCTCCTCCCATTAGACGGTCTATTAATTCTTGTTTTTCCATACTCTGCTTTGATTTGTAATTCTTTAGAAGTTCGTGAAAGAGATAATAATCGTCCAGCCTGAGTCCTTTCTCTCCTAGACGATGGCTAATCTCACTCACCTCTTCATAGGGTTCTTTGTCAAAACGGCGCTTGTGGCTTTCCTGTTTACGGATGTAATCTAGGATACGATTTCTAAACTTTGTTTTAAAGCAGACATAAAGTCGATGGCGCTCCCCCTCTAGTAACTCTGGGTTGCAACTCACCAGCTCATACAGACATAACATGCCTTCCTGATCCCAGTCCTCTTTCTCCCACAGATGCAAATGATAATCTTTGCGACACTTATGGACGATTCCCTTGCTTTCTTCATATAAGTCTTTTAGATTCATAGACCTCTCCTTTCTGCATTTAGTTTAGCAAAATGCGCGAGTCCATGGGTCTACTTCCTCTGTTTTATACTTCTTCCTCCCTCAACGGCACATAAAAAGAGAGGCAAAGCCTCTCTGGGGTTATAATTCTGCAATTTGGTTGAGATTCACTTCTGCAATCGTATCATTACCAAACATAGAGATAATCATCTTCACTTTGTTGTTATCAATTTCAGTAATTTTACCTGTGTAGTCTGCAAAAGCGCCATCAATGATGCGGACTGTCTGGCCAACTTCAACATCAATATCGAACTCTTGAACAGTTTGTCCCATTGAAACCAGAATATCACGGATTTCTTGTTCCAAAAGTGGAGTTGGTTTTGATCTGTTACCGTGTGAGCCGACGAATCCTGTTACGTTAGGTGTGTTTCGAACGACGAACCATGCTTCATCGGTCATGACCATTTCTACAAGGACATAACCTGGAAAGCGATTCTCTTCAACTTCCTTTTTCTTTCCATTTTTCTCAACTTGCACGGTTTGTGTTGGAATCTCAACACGTAGAATATTATCCAACATGTTATATGTTTGCGCACGTTGCAATAGATTTTCTTTTACCTTATTTTCATAGCCAGAATAAGTTTGTAGAACAAACCATCCCTTGTCAAAACTATCCATGATATTTCCTTTCATACATATGATAGAAGAAAGTTAGCAGAACTTCTCCACTTTTCTTCTAAAAAATGTTAATAAATCGAATCAAACCTGATACAATCAACTGGTCAAAAATGTAAATGATGACCACAAAGAAGGCTGTGTATTCCATAATAGAGCGAAAATCTCTCCAGCTTTCTTTGCGAGTTGGCCAAGTTGTTTCTTTAAGAAGTTTAAAAATATCCTTAATAAAGCCCATCGTTCTCTCCTATCTCGTTTCTCTATGTGTCGTATATTTTCCACAATGTTTACAAAATTTATTTACTTCTAGTCGTGTTGGCTTGGGGTTCCCACTAATTTTGATTGAATAATTCCTTGAACCACAAACTGCACAAGCTAGGCTTGCTTTTTTTAGTGCCATAACGCCTCCATCTTATCTATTATAACAAGAAACCTAGGCTTTGACAAGCCTCTTAACGAAATAGATTAAGGATTGAGTCCCATATTGTCTGGGCTTTTTCTTTTATTTTAGCTTCTGAAATCGCACGACCTGCTTCATCTACAAGATTTTGTGCACGACTACGAATATCTCCTATTGGGTCCTCAGACTGGTTTGTCTCATTTTCAACAACCTGCTTTTTCGTATTTTCTGGTTCAATACCATTTTGTTTATAAGCATTCTCAACTGTAAAAGTGCTACCTGTAGTGTAAGGTAAAATGGTATTAGCCATACTTCTAAAGACATGGGCTGCTCCATTGGAGGTCGAACCTGCTAGATAATGGTTCTCATCTGTTGTTGGGAAACCGAGCCAGTGGCTGATTACCACATCCGGAGTATAGCCGATCACCCACTGGTCACTTGTATATTCTGGGTTGAAAACAGCTTCAGTCGTACCTGTTTTACCAGCCATAACATAATCTGCCGGTGACGAACTAATTCCTGTACCATTGGTAAATGTTCCTAGCATCATGCTGGTCATTTTATCGGCTACCGACTTATCAATCACTCGTTTTTGGGAGTTTTTATGACTCTTGATGATCTGGCCGCTGGCATTTTCAATACGAGTGATGAAATGTGCTTCAGGCATCAAACCTCCATTAGCAAAGGCTGCATAGGCTTGCGCCATCTGGAGAGGATTCGTTTCCACACCTCCACCAAGAGCAACTCCAAGAACTCGGTCAACTTTTTCCATATTCAGACCAAATCTCTCCCCAGCGTCAAAAGCTTTGTCAATACCTAATTCATTTACAGTCGCAACAGCTGGCAGGTTGAGTGATTCCGCCAAGGCCTGATACATAGGTACTTCTGGAGATGTCTTAATACCCGCATAGTTATCTACTTGATAACTGTTGTACTGCATCGTATGATTATCCAGTTGCTTGTTCAAGGCCCATCCTGCTTCTACTGCGGGTGTATAAACGACTAAAGGTTTAATGGTTGAGCCTGGGCTACGCTTAGACTGAGTGGCATAGTTGAAATTGCGAAAGCCTGGTTTGTCATCACCAGCTACACGACCAACAACTCCACGCACTCCACCTGTTTTAGGCTCTAGAGCAACACTACCTGATTCGGCATGCGTTCCGTCTTCTGCTATTGGAAATAGCGCAGTGTTTTCATAAATAACCTGCATGTTTGCTTGGTAGTTTTGGTCAAGCTCTGTGTAGATTCGATAGCCATTGTTGACAATCTCTTCTTCTGTGAGATTGTACTTGGAAACCGCTTCGTTGACAACAGCATCAAAATAGGACGGGTAACGATAATCCGAAACTTTGCCTTCATACTTATCTTGCAGTTGAGAAGCCATATCTACTCCAGCCGCTTCGGTTTCTTGATTTTTATCAATATAGCCCGCTGCAACCATATTTTGCAAAACAGTATCCCTACGGTTGGTCGAAGTTTCAACAGAATTTAATGGATTATACAATTCTGGTCCCTTGAGCATCCCTGCTAGAGTGGCCGCCTGATCAAGCGTTAGCTGTGAAGCTGATACACCGAAATATTTCTTACTTGCATCTTCAACACCCCATACCCCATTTCCAAAGTAGGCGTTATTGAGGTACATAGTAAGGATTTGCTCCTTGCTGTATTTCTTTGTCAACTCTAAGGCAAGGAAAAACTCCTTGGCCTTCCGTTCAACGGTTTGGTCCTGAGAAAGATAGGCATTTTTCGCCAACTGTTGAGTGATGGTAGACCCCCCTCCAGAACGACCCGCTGTAAGGATGGCTAGAAAGAAACGACCGTAGTTAATCCCATCATTTTTATAAAAGGAACGGTCCTCTGTCGCGACGACAGCATTCTGCAAGTCTTTACTGATATCTGTCAGTTCAACATAGGTTCCCTTTTGACCTGATAGGGCGCCTGCCTCTTTTTCTTCGCGGTCAAAAATCAGAGTTCGTGTTTTCAAGGCATTTTGCAAATCATTAACATTGGTAGATTTGGCTATGGCAAATAGGTAGGTTCCTACTAGCAAACCTGCACTTAACCCTAAAATGATGACGATTTTTGTCAGATGGTAACGACGCCAAAATTTCCGAATCGGACCTACATGGCCTAGTTTTTTTCTATCGCTCCGAGAACGACGCATACTAGTAGAATCAGACTCTGCTGATTCACTCGTTTCTTTTTTAAAGAGAGAAAGAAACTTCTCAAATAATTTATCTAATTTCATGCGTTTATTTTATCATCTTCACCATAGGAACTCAAGAATTTAGCTATTCCCTATCCAAATAGGGCTTTTTTTGTTACAATATCTGTATGCAATTCACATTTACATTACCCGAATCCTTGCCTCAAATGACGGTCAAACAATTCCTAGAGGAACAACTCCTCATCCCTAGAAAGATCCGCCATTTCTTGAGAACAAAAAAGAACATCTTAATTAACCACAAAGAAGTTCACTGGAACGAGATGGTCAAACCAGGAGACGTTTGCCAGTTGACTTTTGACGAGGAAGATTATCCCAAAAAAGAAATCCTTTGGGGAAATCCAGACCTCGTTCAAGAGGTTTATCAAGACCAACATCTCATTATCGTTAACAAGCCAGAGGGAATGAAAACTCATGGAAATCAACCTGATGAAATTGCCCTTCTCAACCATGTCTCTGCCTACATTGGTCAAACCTGCTATGTCGTTCATCGCCTGGATATGGAAACAAGCGGTTTAGTGCTTTTTGCTAAAAATCCTTTTATCCTACCCATTCTCAATCGTTTGTTGGAGAAGAAGGAAATTGCTCGCGAGTACTGGGCACTCGTAAAGGGGCAAGTGGGGAACAAAGAACTTATCTTCCGAGATAAAATTGGTCGTGATCGACACGATCGCAGAAAACGAGTGGTAGATCCCAAAAAGGGGCAACATGCCGAAACCCAGGTAAGCCGACTAAAGCAATTTCCAAATCAGACTACCCTTGTCCGTTGCAAACTAAAGACCGGTCGAACGCATCAAATCCGTGTTCACCTTTCTCACCATAAGCACCCTATCCTAGGCGATCCTCTCTATAATAGTAAATCAAAGACAAATCGGCTTATGCTCCACGCCTTTCGACTTTCCTTTACCCATCCACTCACCTTAGAACAATTGAGTTTTACTGCCCTCTCGGATACTTTCGAAACAGAATTAAAACAAAATGGATGACACTATCATCCATTTTGTTTTATCTAAAAATAGAAAAAGCAAGACCGGAAGGCCTTGCTTTTATCGACTCAAGAATTATTTAGCGATTTTTGCAAAGTATTCAAGAGTACGTACAAGTTGTGCAGTGTATGACATTTCGTTGTCGTACCATGATACAACTTTAACCAATTGTTTACCATCAACGTCAAGAACTTTAGTTTGAGTTGCGTCAAACAATGAACCGTAAGACATACCTACGATATCTGAAGATACGATTGGATCTTCTGTGTAACCGTATGATTCGTTTGAAGCTGCTTTCATAGCTGCGTTTACTTCATCAACAGTAACGTTCTTTTCAAGAACTGCTACCAATTCAGTAACTGATCCAGTTGGAGTTGGAACGCGTTGTGCAGATCCGTCAAGTTTACCGTTCAATTCTGGGATTACAAGACCGATAGCTTTAGCAGCACCAGTTGAGTTAGGAACGATGTTTGCAGCACCAGCGCGAGCACGGCGAAGGTCACCACCACGGTGTGGTCCGTCAAGGATCATTTGGTCACCAGTGTAAGCATGGATAGTAGTCATCAATCCTTCTACAACACCGAAGTTGTCTTGAAGAGCTTTAGCCATTGGAGCCAAGCAGTTTGTAGTACATGAAGCACCTGAGATAACTGTTTCAGTACCGTCAAGAACATCGTGGTTAGTGTTAAATACAACTGTTTTAACGTCGTTTCCACCAGGAGCAGTGATAACAACTTTCTTAGCTCCACCTTTAAGGTGTTTTTCAGCTGCATCTTTCTTAGCAAAGAAACCAGTTGCTTCAAGAACGATTTCTACACCGTCAGTAGCCCAGTCGATTTGTTCTGGATCACGTTCAGCAGAAACTTTAACGAATTTACCGTTAACTTCGAATCCACCTTCTTTAACTTCTACAGTACCGTCGAAACGACCTTGAGTTGTGTCGTATTTCAACAAGTGTGCAAGCATAACTGGATCTGTAAGGTCGTTGATGCGAGTAACTTCAACACCTTCTACGTTTTGGATACGGCGGAAAGCAAGACGACCGATACGGCCGAAACCGTTAATACCAACTTTAACTACCATTAGTGATTTCCTCCTTATGAAAATCATGAAAATTTTATTGTGAAAAGAGTAACTTGAATCACTACAAATCACCTTTCAACAAACCTATTATATAACTATTTGAGTTTAATTGCAAGTACGGGCGTTGATTTTCTCTCCCCCTTTTCTACTTTTTCTCCCCCTTTTTATTCATCCATTTTTTTATTTTCAAAGCATATCTCTAGAATCTTTTATAATATCTGTATATTCTCTTTATTTCAAGGTGAAACTCCAATTTCAACTCTTTCAGAGTTTACAAAAAAGAGACAGGATATTTCCTGCCTCTAGGCTGATAAACGATTATTTACGACGTCCTGGTCGTTCTGCATAACCATAGTAAGCATCTGCCATGATTTCTTCCATGTCAGCTACCATTGGCAAGCGAGGGTTAGCAGGTGAACATTGGTCTTCATAAGCAAGTAAGGCAATTTCATGCAAGCTGTCTTTCCAAGCTTTTTCATCGATTCCAAAGCCTTTGAAGTTCATTGTGATTCCAACTGCTTCACCAAGATCGTAAACTGCTTTGGCATAAGCTTCAACCGCTTCTTCTGGAGTTGAGTGAGGCAATCCAAGCATTCTAGCAATATCTTGGAATTTTTCGTCAGCTTTCCAGTAGTTATACTTAGGCCATGTAGTCGTCTTAGATGGGCGAGTACCATTGTAACGGATAACGTATGGAAGCAAGATTGCGTTTGTACGTCCGTGAACAGTATGGTGAACCGCACCGATCTTGTGGGCCATTGAGTGGCTCATACCAAGGAAGGCATTGGCAAAGGCCATACCAGCCATTGTAGATGCATTGTGCATTTTTTCGCGAGCTTCTGGATCAGCTGTCTTAACAGATTTTTCCAACCATTCAAAGACAAGTTTGATTGTTTGAAGGGCGATACCGTCTGTATAGTCGTTAGCGAAGTTTGAAGTGTATGCTTCAGTCGCGTGAGTCAAGACGTCCATACCTGTATCCGCAGCGATGAAGTCTGGAACTGACTCAACCAAAGCAGGGTCAACAATCGCAATAGTTGGTGTCAATGAGTAGTCAGCCAATGGGTATTTACGATTGTTTTTCTTATCAGAGATAACGGCAAATGGTGTTACTTCTGAACCTGTACCTGAAGTTGTTGGAATACCTATGTATTTCGCTTTTTTACCAAGTGATGGGAAGCGGAAGGCACGTTTACGGATGTCCATGAATTTTTGAACCAAGTCACGGAAGTCGATTTGTGGTTGTTCGTAGAAGAGCCACATTACTTTCGCTGCATCCATTGGAGAACCACCACCAAGAGCGATGATTGTGTCTGGTTCAAATGCTCTCATTACTTCAGTACCACGTTCTACAGTTGTGATATCTGGGTCTGGTTCAACGTCTGAGAAGACTTGGACAGTTACACGGTTGCTGCGTTTGTTCAATTGGTCAATAATGCGTTGAACAAAACCAAGTTTTTCGATCGATTTGTCTGTAACAATCATAACGCGTTCAATATCTTCACATGTTTGAAGGTATTGGATAGAATTGCGTTCGAAGTAAATTTTTGAAGGAACTTTAAACCACTGCATATTATTTCTACGTTTCCCTACTTTCTTGATGTTTAGAAGGTTGATCGCACTCACGTTATCACCGACTGAGTTGTGTCCATATGAACCACATCCAAGTGTCAATGATGGAATGAAGGCATTGTATACGTCACCGATACCACCGAAAGTAGATGGAGAGTTCCAGATAATACGCATAGCTTTGATTTCTGTACCAAAGCGTTTAGCAAGCTCTTCGTCTTTTGTATGGATAGCTGCTGAGTGACCAAGTCCGTTAAACTCAACCATTTGACGAGCTTTTGTAAGACCATCTTCTGTGTCTTCAGCTTTTAGGACAGCAATAACTGGTGACAATTTCTCACGAGTCAATGGTTCTTTCGGTCCTACTTCTGCACATTCTGCAGCCAAGATGTTTGTTCCTTCTGGAACGCTAAATCCTGCTTGTTCAGCAATCCATGCTGCTGGTTTACCAACGATGTTTGCATTTAGTTTAGCACCTGCACAGTTTTTGCTATTAGCTTTTACACCGAAACAGAATTCTTCAAGAAGGGCTTTTTCTTTTTTGTTTACAAAGTAAGTGTGATATGATTTGAATTCTTCTACAAATTCGTCATATACTTCTTTATCAATGATAACGGCTTGTTCTGATGCACAGACCATCCCATTATCAAATGATTTAGACATAACGATGTCATGAGCAGCTTGACGAAGGTCAGCAGATTTTTCTACATAGGCAGGAACGTTTCCGGCACCTACCCCAAGAGCTGGTTTTCCACATGAGTATGCAGCTTTAACCATGGCATTCCCACCAGTTGCGAGGATAGTCGCAACACCTTCGTGGTTCATAAGCGCTCCAGTTGCTTCCATAGATGGCTTTGTAATCCATTGCACACAGTTCTCAGGAGCACCAGCTGCAATCGCTGCATCGCGAACGATTTGTGCTGCGTGAGCTGATGATTCTTGAGCAGATGGGTGGAAGGCAAAAACGATTGGGTTACGTGTTTTCAAAGCAATGAGTGATTTGAAAATCGCTGTTGAAGTTGGGTTTGTTGTCGGAGTGACACCACAGATTACCCCTACAGGCTCCGCAATCTTTGTCAAACCTGTAATTGGATCATCTTCAATAACTCCAACTGTTTTAACTCCACGCATATTGTTCACTACGTGTTCGCAGGCAAATAGGTTTTTTGTTGCCTTGTCTTCAAATACCCCACGGCCAGTTTCTTCAACTGCATGTTGTGCAAGGATACCATGTGCGTCAAGTGCTGCAACCGAAGCTTTTGCCACGATATAGTCAACTTGCTCTTGGTTCAACTTGCGCATTTCATCAAGCGCAACCAAGGCTTTTTTCACGAGACCATCGACATGCTTTTCAGCAGCAAGTTGTTTTTCCTCTGGTGTTACTGTTTTTTTATCAGCCATATTATCCTCCATAGCCTTTAAGGATGTTATCCTTTGTTAATTTTTTCACAAGTTTATTATAACTCTTTTTTTATGCTTTGTAAACAGTTTCATAAGCATTTCACAAAGAATTTTTCTGAGATTGTGATTTTTTTCTCAATGCATCTATACAATAGAGTTTTGTCTGGACGATTGTGAAATTATGGAAAAATTTTTTTATTTCACAAAGTTTTTCTAGTTGATAGTTAGTTCTCGAATTTAAGCGAAGAAAGCGTTTTCTTTTCAGACTTTGAAAATAGTCTCCTAACTTGGAGACTACTGTTTTTGCTGGAAAACGCCTTGTTTAAAGGTTCCTTCATAAACGACTTCTTGCTCTGTAGTCAACTTCCCTTGACCTTCAGCCTGACCATTTACAAAATCACCTTCGTATTTCCAGCCATCTTTTGATTGAAAAGTCCCTTTCCCATTAAAGGCTCCATTATTGAAATCACCTGTATATTGGTCTCCATTTTCAAAGGTCAGGGTTCCTTGACCATTCATTTTCCCACGTACCAAGGTGCCATCATAAACAAGAGCTCCACCATCAAGTGTCAAGACACCTTTTTTAGGCGTATTTAGCAGAAATACCGAAAGAGCACAGAGTACCATTACAACTACTGCAACGAGCTCTAACCTAGGACGAGTTAGGTAAACTCTACACTTCTCATAAAATTGTTTAAGCTTTTCCATTGTCACTCTCTTTTTCTAATCGATCTAGCCAGCTTTGACATCCACTTGTGATACGAGCATAGGTTTCCTCAAAATCTCCTGTATACCAAGGATCTGGGACATTTTCAGCCGCAAAAGAGTAGATCTTGTACTGTAGTTCCTGAGGACACATGTGACGCAGATCTGAAACGTTTGAAGCATCCATACCGATAATGTAATCGAACGATTCAAAGTCTTCCCTGCCAATCTGAAGCGATGTTTTATCTTTGTCATATGGAATCTGATATTGCTGGAAAATTCCTTGCGTTCCCTTGTGAATCGGATTGCCATGTTCCCATGATGACGTTGCCCGACTCTCGACGTGGTAATCGCTCGTCATGGACTTCATCACAAACTCTGCCATAGGGCTTCGGCAGATATTTCCTAGGCAAACAAATACTATTTTTTTCATCCCTTTTCCTCTCGTCTCATAGAAAAACGGGAGTGACAGGTCCCGTTTTATTCTTCGATTGCTCCGCCTTCGTCAACAACTGTTCCTTCTGGTGTCACAGCTTCTTTGAGTGGCAAAACGGTCTTAATCGCAGCCAATTCAAAAGTCAAATAAACGCCATCTACGTCCAGTACGATTGTACCTTTCTCAGTATCTACTTCATCCACTGTTCCGTAAAGTCCACCAATTGTAATGACTTCATAGCCTTTTTGAAGCTTGTTCAAGCTTTCCATACGCTTTTGCGCTTGTTTCTTTTGAGAACGTTGCATAAAGAACATCAAGGCGAACATACCTACAAGCATGATTAAGAAAGTAATATTTGGATCCATTGTTTTCTCCTTTGTATTTTACATAGGACTACTATATCAAATTTCAGCTACTTTTACAAGATTGTGCCTTGTTTTTATGGTTATAAAAAAATCAGAGTTTTCACTCTGATTTTTGTGATTATTTCAAGTTTTGAACGACGTTGACTAGATTTTCAACTGTAAATCCGTACTCTGCCAATACTTTTGGTGCTGGGGCAGATGCTCCAAAGGTATCAATACCGAGAACTGCACCATCAAGACCAACATATTTGTACCAGTTTTGAGTTGCACCCATTTCGACTGCAACACGACGGCGGACTGCATTTGGAAGGATTTCTTCCTTGTATGCTGCATCTTGTGCGTCAAAGACATCTGTAGATGGCATGCTGACTACGCGGACTTTCGCGCCTTGACTAGCCAATTCTTTGGCAGCTGCGACAGCGAGATTGACCTCTGAACCTGTTGCAATCAATATCGTATCAAAGTCAGCTGCATTTTCATAGACAATATAGGCACCTTTCGCAACTTTGTCAAAGTCTGTTCCTTCTTCGACAGTCAAGTTTTGACGTGTCAAGACAAGGGCAGTTGGTGTTTTTTCGCTTGTCACAGCAAGGTACCAAGCCGCTTGCGTTTCACGCGCATCTGCTGGGCGGAAAACATTGAGATTTGGCATAGCACGGAGACCTGCTAAGTGTTCAACTGGTTCGTGAGTTGGACCATCTTCACCAACTGCGATCGAATCGTGGGTAAAGACATAAGTCACAGGAAGTCCTTGCAAGGCTGACAAACGGACAGCTGCTTTCACATAGTCAGAGAAGACAAAGAAAGTACCACCGTATACACGAAGTCCACCATGAAGAGCCATCCCGTTCAAAATCGTTCCCATTGCAAATTCACGAACACCAAACTGAATGTTGCGGTTCAAGCGATTAGCGTCGTCTTGAAGTCCGTCCGTTTTGATATAAGTCATGTTTGAGTGAGCAAGGTCAGCTGATCCACCTAGGAAGGTTGGTAGCTTAGCTGCTACAACATTCAAGGCATCCTGACTCGAGTTACGAGTTGCTTGAGAAAATCCATTTTCTAAGGCTGGGAAGTCTGCTGGAGTCACCTCAACTGGGTCACGGCCGTCAATAATGGCTTCTACTTCTGCAGCCAGTTCTGGATGAGCCTCTTTATAGTCAGCAACTAATTTAGTCCAAGCTTGATAAGCTGATGCGCCACGATCTGCAACATTTTCTTTGAAATCAGCATAAACTTCAGCTGGAATTTCAAATGGTTCGTAGTCCCAACCAAGGGCTTGACGAGTTGCGGCAGTTTCATCTGCTCCAAGAGGAGCACCGTGTACAGCATTAGTTCCTTGTTTGTTTGGAGAACCGTATCCAATAACAGTCTTCACTTCAATCAAAGATGGTTTTCCTGAAGCTTTAGCTGTTTCGATAGCAGCATGAATAGCCTCAAGGTCTGTTCCATCTTCAACCAAGGCTGTGTGCCAACCGTAGGCATTGTAACGGTCACGAACACTTTCTGTGAAGGAATCTTTTGTCTCACCATCCAAGTTAATGTCATTTGAATCATAAAGAACAACCAACTTGTCGAGTTTTTGCAAACCTGCGTATGAGGCTGCCTCACTTGAGACACCTTCCATCAAGTCACCGTCTCCACAGATCACATAAGTATAGTGGTCAAAGATATTGAAGCCTTCGCGATTATACTTCGCTGCAAGGAAACGTTCTGCTTGGGCAAAACCAGTAGCAGTAGAAATCCCTTGTCCTAGAGGACCAGTTGTAGCATCAACCCCTGCAGTATGCCCAAATTCTGGGTGACCTGGTGTTTTTGAACCCCATTGGCGGAAGTTCTTGACTTCATCCATGCTAACATCTTCAAAACCAGAAAGGTGAAGAAGGGCATAGAGAAGCATAGAACCGTGTCCTGCTGAAAGAATAAAGCGATCGCGGTTGATCCAGTTTGGTTGAGCTGGATTGATACGAAGTTGCTTTGTAAAGAGGCTATAGGCCATAGGAGCAGCCCCCATAACCACCCCTGGGTGACCTGAGTTTGCTTTGTTGATGGCGTCAATACCTAGAAAACGAATTGCATTAACAGATAGATTTGACATAGAATTTCCTTTCTCTTTGAGGTGATTAATAAATCACACATCCTATTTTACTATTATATGAAAATTATCCGTATAGTGCAACATACGGATAACCTCCAGATAATAATTTACATCATTTGAACAGTTTTTATAGCAAAGCTTTGAATTGGATATTCGAATCTTGCTCGAAGCAATCATCAAATCCACGTGGGTGATGGTATTCTACTAGGTGCTGATCTTGAGGATAAGTGTACTTACCTCCTACTTCCCAGATAAATGGATGGAAGTTGTACTGCAAACGGTCTTTTCTCATCTTCCATAGTTCTAAAATTTCATTGGTTGAAGCCATAAAGTTTGACCAGATGTCATAGTGAACTGGGATAATGACTTTAGCACGCAGATTTTCTGCCATACGAAGAAGATCAATTGAAGTCATCTTGTCTTGGATACCAACTGGGTTTTCACCATAGTTGTTCAAAGCAACATCAATCTTAAAGTCTTTTCCGTGTTTCGCAAAGTAGTTTGAGAAGTGAGAGTCTGCACCGTGATAAATAGTACCACCTGGTGTTTCAAAAATATAGTTAACAGCTTTTTGAGCCATCTCTTCATCAGTAACAGTCAAACCTGCCAATTCTCCACCTGTTTCATCAGCACCGTTGACTGGCAAAGTTACCAAGCAAGTACGGTCAAAAGATTCCACAGCATGAATCTTCATGTCTTTGAGTTCAATGGTGTCACCTGGTTTAACTACAATAATGCGTTCTTTTGGCACTCCCCAGCCTTCCCAGATAAGTCCGCAATGGTAAGGTCCGATGAATTTAACATGTTCCAATTTTGGATTATTCAAAATAGCTGCGGCTGTATAAGGATCAATATGATCGCTATGGAAGTGGGAAACCAAGTAGTAGTCTAACTCATTGATTGCAAATGGGTCAATGACCATCGGTTGAACACGCAAGTTTGGTTGCAATTTACGTACACCTGCCATGTTAGCCATTTGGTGCCCACGGACCATATCTTTAACTTTTTTAGTAGATTTTCCGCGATTTGACCAAAGGTCCATCACAACGTTAGCACCACCAGGTGTCTTAATCCAAGTTCCACAGTTGCCTAGCCACCACATAGCAAAATTGCCTTCAGGAACGACTTCTTCTTCAATTTCTTCGTTGAGCCATGTTCCCCATTCTGGGAAAGTCGCTAGAATCCATGATTCTCTTGTAATTTCTTTTACGTTTGGCATTATGACATCCTCCATTTTTTGTTCAAGTTTTCATTTCATACTTAGTATAACACCCGCCCGAAAATTAAAAAAGACCAAGAAAAACACAGGTTTGTGTTCATCATTGGACTGTCATGTTATAACTCTTCAAAAAAGGACTGGATAAGTAATTCTTGATTTATCAGACTTTGAATCTCCTGCTGCAGTTTCGTTGCGGCACGCTTATCCGGTATATAAGTTGAAATAATGGTTGATAAATTTTCGCTGAAACTTCTGCCGTCTTTTCGAAAAACCTTGTTTTTCAGATAATCAACTATACGCAAGATATCCTCTGCCTCCAAGATAGGATTGACCTTTAAGACAGGGAAGCGACTCTCTAGTTCATCATTTGTTGTAATCACCAAATCCACCAAGGCAATATCCTCAACACTTTTAAACTGTTCTGTTGTGAAAACTGCCCCGATTTGTTCGTTGGGAAGATAGAAACGACATTGTTTGAGCAACAGTTTAGAAACCCCTACTCCTTCGTCACAAACCAGATAAATTTTTTTGGTGGCATTCTGCGAGGATGGAGTGTATTTCAAAAATCCACCAACGTGAATCGTCAGATAAGCAATCTCATCGTCCGTCAAGCGTACAAGCCAGGCTTCCTCCAAAATCTCGGCACATTTTTTGGTGATGATAAAGAGCTCGCTGTACTTGGAACGGATTTGCTTAGTAAGAGGATTTTTAGAAAAGATGCCATAGGTCTTTCTAAACAACAAAGCCTTACAGTGAATCAGCAGGTTACGTAACAAGTCTTCCTTGTTTTCGATTTCCATCTTGGTTTGTGATTCAAAATGCCAAATAAATTCCTCTAAAGTGACTTTCAGCTGGTGAAAGTCTTCGCTTTCCGCATGGACGTCTCTATCCTTTCTATAGGATAAAAGGAGAATGGCCAACAGAGAAATTTCGAGTTCCGATAAAGAAATTTCAAATGTCTCAAAAAGGCGCTCACTCAGCCTTTCAGATACTCTGTACTCTATTCTCTTACGAATCAAGGAAAAATCTTGATCAATATCCTGATGCTTTTCTTGATGACGCGTGATATTATCACAACTTAAAAGCAGATAAGGAAGCACTCGCAACATAAAGGTCACTTCATGATGATTTATTTTTTTCCCTAAATCCTGTTCAACCAGAGGGACTTGCTCCTTGAGAAATTGATGCATTTGTCTAGACAAAAGCAACTCTCCTTGGAATCTATCCTTTATCTTATCTTCAAGAATGGTAACAAAAGCTCCATTTCCTTCCATAAAGATATGGTATAAGAGCGATTGAAGATGCTGAATTTTATTTAAGGGGTGGGCGCTAAGATAATAACCTTGTGATTTACTTACTTGCAGGGTTACCTGATACTGTTCTAGGCTTAACTGGTAACGGATGGTATTGAGATCATTCAAAACGGTGTTCCGCGAAACTTCTGTTAATTCCATCAGTTTTTCGACAGTGATGCGTTCTTTGGAAATTCCAATCCAAAATAACATCATCTGCATGCGTTCTTCCCCGCTCATCACATATTCGTAGGAGTCAACTTCGGATAAAAGTTGCTGACAAGCAAGTCTCTGCTCCTCCGTTAAGTAGATACCAATACGAGGAAGGCTAACAAGGTGGTGTTCAGGATTGCCCAATGCATCATTAATTTTATCAACGTGATAATAGACCTTTCTCCTTGATTGACCCAAATCTTTGGAAATGGTCATAATCGTTTTGGGAGATTCTTGATCCAGGAGGTACATCAATAGCTCACAACTCGTTTTATCTAATACCATCTTATCCTCCTATTATTCGGGACCAATCAATCAAACAGTCTCCCTATCATAGCACTTTAATAAAAATATTTCAATGATAATATTTATCATTGGGCTCGTTTGCTTTTCAGGTTTATTGCAAAAGCGAGGCCTAGATACCTCCAAGCCTCTTTTCAATTGCCCGTTTTTTATTTTTGACCATAGTAGGCATTTGGTCCATGCTTTCTTTGGTAATGTTTTTCCAATATGTGCTGTGGTGCAGGTTCAACTCTTGGATTGATTTGCTCTGTGAAACGGTTCATCTTGGAAACTTCTTCGAGAACCACTGAATGGTAAACTGCATTTTCAGGGTTCTTGCCCCATGTGAATGGACCGTGGTTGCGAACGACAATCCCTGGTACTTCAACCGGATTGAGACCGCGACGTTCAAATTCTTCCAGAATGACCAAACCTGTATCCTTTTCATACGCTACTTCAACTTCATCCTGAGTCAAGCTACGAGCACAAGGAATTGGTCCATAAAAATAGTCGGCATGTGTAGTCCCATAAAATGGAATATCACGTCCCGCCTGTGCCCAACCCACTGCTTCTGTCGAGTGAGTATGAACCACACTACCAATGGTAGGCCAAGCTTTATATAATTCCACGTGAGTTGGTAGGTCGGAAGATGGTCTCAAATCACCTTCAAGTACCTTCCCATCCAAATCTGTCACCACCATGTTTTCAGGAGTCAATTTATCATAATCTACTCCCGATGGCTTGATAACAATCACGCCTAGCTCACGATTCACTTCTGAGACATTGCCCCATGTGAATTTAACCAAGCCGTGTTTAGGAAGAGATTGATTAGCTTCGCAGACACGCTTTCTCATATCATTGATTACTTGATTCATCTTACATCAAACCCGCTTTCTTTATTAATGGGTAGAGGAAATCTTGTGCTTCTTTGATAGCCACTTTGGTTTCTTCTACTGTTTCACAGTTTTCAGACCACATCTCGATTAGGAAAGGACCATTATAGTTGGTCTTTTTCAAAATATCAAAAGCTGCTTCCCAGTTGACGCAGCCAGTTCCAAAAGGAACATCTCGGAATTGTCCTTTTGAAGTTTCGGTCACGGGATAGGTATCCTTGAGGTGGAGGGCTGCAAGGGCATGGTGCCCGATATAAAATTCACTGTAAACGTCATTATGCCAAGCTGAGACATTACCAATATCTGGATAAACAAAAAGATAAGGTGAATCAATCTCTTTTTCAACAGCCAAGTACTTTTCAATGCTATTAATAAAAGGATCATCCATAATTTCAATAGCTAAGATGACCTGAGCTTCCTCCGCCCAGACACAAGCTTGTCTGAGGTTTTTGATGAAACGTTCACGTGTTTGAGGGGACTTTTCCTCATAATAAACGTCATAACCAGCTAACTGAATCGTACGAACTCCCAAATCCTGAGCTAGTTCGATACATTTTTTCATCAGTTCCAGCGATTTTTCTTCTAGAACTGGATCGTTTGAACCCATTGGATAGCGACGATGACCTGAAAAACAGATGGACGGAATTCGGATTCCTGTTTCATAGATGGCTTTCACGATTTCCAATCGTTCTTCCTTGCTCCAATCAAGACGAGCCAAACGTTCATCACGCTCGTCAATCGACATTTCAACAAAGTCGAAGCTCAATTCTTTTGCAAAATTCAAGCGTTCCAACCAAGTAAAATGCTTGGGTGTAGCTTTTTCATAGATTCCAATTGGACGTGCCATAAATTACCCCCAAATTCGTTTGATTTCGTCCTTAAAGGCACGTGCTGCGCCTGCTGGATCTGCTGCCTCGGTAATTCCGCGACCTGCGATAAAGGTAAAGACATCCACTCCTTCAAAGAGTTTGAGTGTGTCCACATCCAGTCCTCCCGTAACAGACACACGGAAGCCCATATCAATCAATTTTTTGACCTTGTTTAGATCTTTTTCGCCCCAAGTTTCCCCAGCAAGCAGGGCATCACGAGATTGGTGATAGATTGCTTGGGAAATTCCCGCATCAAGCCAGAGTTGAGCCTGTTCAAAAGTCCAGTCTCCATAAAGTTCGATTTGGATTTCACCTCTATCTCCACGTTCAGCTGTGATGGCTTTAAGAGCAGCTTCCATAGTCGGAATGGTTGCACAGCAGATACAAGTCATCCAGTCCGCTCCACGTACAGCATTATTCTTGGCAACCGTTCCACCAGCATCCGCACACTTGGTGTCTGCAACGATGATCTTATCTGGGAAAAGGCTACGCAAGACTTCTACTAATTCGCTCCCTACTTGAAGTAGGCAAACAGTACCAGCTTCGATGATATCCACTTCATGACCAACAGCTACAGCAGCCTTAATGGCGCCTTGCAAATCTGAATGGTCTAGTGCAACTTGTAAATTTGGTATTCTTTTTGTCATCTTCCTACTCCTTTTTAGCTTTCCAAGTCCAAGCCTTCGAGGTATGGACTATTTTTTGATTCTTCAATCATATCCAAAACTTCTTCTTTGCTCTGGCATCCTTGTAAGCGGGCAATGGAATCTTCCAACTCAAACAAGGCAATAATTTGTGGAATCGCTACACTTGTATGAATCTTTGAGCTTGTCGCAGCCAAAGCTAGTAAGACGGATACTTCTTTTCCATCTGAAAAAACAACTGATTTTTGCAAGGTAATCAGTGAAAAAGCATCCCGCTGAACACCTGCCTCTGGCCTAGCATGGGGCATAGCCATCCCTGGCATTAAAATATAGTAGGGACCATATTCTTCTGTTGACTCAATAATCGCATCATAGTACTCTGGTAAAATTGCGCCACTTTCAATCAAGGGTTCCACCGCTAACTTAACTGCTTCTTTCCAATCAGCCGCCTCAAGTCCCAATCGAATTGAATTATTTTCAATCAAAGCCTGTTTTAAATTCATAGTTGCCTCCTTTATGTAAAGAGGGACTAGGACAGAACCCAGTCTTCACAGTTTCTGTCCAGCCCCCTCCAACCTTCTATAGTGCCTGACTGAGTTTTTCAGTGATTTCTTTATCATCCATCAAGTTGTCAAGCCCAATTAACTTCCCATTTGTTCTCCCTTCCAATTCTTGGATCAGGTGAAGAGAGGCGATAACGATATCATAGCCAGCTGCCAAACTTTTAGCTTCGCCGACACTGCATGAGTTTACTGTAAAGTCTGTTTGGTTTAGCTTGCGGAGCGCATTTTCCACCTTCATCTTGATAACCATTGATGAACCCATACCATTTCCACATGCTGCTAATACTTTAACCATTTTATTTCTCCTTTTCTAAATTCTAAGCTTCTTCTTGTACTTCGCCGTTATAGTATTTTTCTTTATCTTTAGCTTTGGCAAATTGAATTTGAGGAATGACAAGCAAGAAGAGGCAAACAAGCACATAACCAATAATACCAAGGTATTTGAAGATGTAGCCAAATCCAAGCCATGGGAATTCAAAGTCGATATTTCCATGGTAACCACCATAAGCCGCCAAGTCGAGAAGGGCTACGCAAAGAGCACCAAGGGCAACTTGAAGTACACCTGAGATAAAGGACAAGATAACTGCCGCTTTCCAACCACCACGTTTATCAGCGTAAACGGCGATAGCTGCATTATCAAAGAATACCGGTACAAATCCTGTGATGATAAGGATAGGATTTTTGAAGACGATGAGTAGAACGATTGTAATCAATTGACCAATCAAACCAAAGGCAAAACCTGACAAAACAGCGTTTGGAGAGCCAAATCCATAAGAAGCTGCAACGTCCACCGCTGGGAATGAACCTGGCAAAAGCTTACTTGAGATACCTTGGAAGGCATTTGTCAACTCAGATACGAACATGCGGACACCTTGCATCAAGATAAACAAGTAAACTGAGAAGGTGAAGGCTGTTTGGATAATATACATGAAGAAGTCTTGCTTAGCAGGATTGAACAAGGTTCCTGAAGTGATTACTTCTTTATTTGACATGATTTCTGGTCCCAAGATCAAGAGAATAGCACCAAAGAAGACCAGCATCAAGGTCGCAGAGGCAACTACTGTATCATGAAAGATAGAGAGGAATTTAGGCAATTTAATATTGTCTAGACTTTCTTCCTTCTTACCAAAACGTCCTGCGATTTTATCTACAAACCAAATAGCAAATTGTTGTTGGTGACCAATCGCAAAGCCACCCCCACCAGTCAAACGTTGAGTTGCTTCAACAGTCATGTTTGAGCTAATTGCCCAGTAAAGTCCACAGATAATTCCGATAGCCGCTGTACCGTAAGCATTGCGCAATTGTGGAACCAAGAAGAGAACCATAAGAGAAACAGTTGCTGCTTGTTGCACCATGATATGCCCTGTGATAAAGAGAGTTCTCACTTTGGTGAGTTTACGGAAAGCCACTAGCAGAATATTGACCCCGAAACCGATCAAAAGGGCTGTTGTTGCAGTTCCGACAAAATCAGGAAACTCAGCTGCAATTTTGTTATTTGCGGCTGCTAGTCCAAAGTAAGGGTCGATAACTGCCGCACCAATTTGAAATTTAAAGTTGAGCGCTGCCAAGATCGGACGGAAAGTGGTAACCAAGCCTCCCGCACCAACGTTCAGCAACATATAACCAACTGTCGCTTTTACAAATCCTGAAAAGACTTCATGAGCTGGCTTTTTCAAAAGCGCATACCCAATTAGTACCAAGAGACCCACGAAAAATGCGGGATTCTGCAAAATATTGCTAGAAAACCAATTTAGAACACTTGAAATGACTTCCATAACTGTTCTCCTTTATTTGAATTGTTTTTGTAACTTTATTATATATTTTGAAAACACAAACAAAAAGACCAAGAATTACACAGCGGACTGTTCACTCTTGGACTGAACGATTTATGATATTTTTGAGAAATTTTACTTCCTCGTCACCTCATAGTAAGGAAGTAGGCGAGTATAAGTTTCTTCTAATTTTTCTAAAATCTCTGCTAATGTTTGATTTTCAATAAAAGAAACATCCGACTTTACCAAAACTTTACGGATTTCCTGATTGCGTACCTTCTCGCGTAAAGTGCGACGGTTCTCCTCAGTAGCCTCCACCTTATGACTTTCCCCATTTGAGTAGACTAGATAATAAATTCCTTCTACCACTGGAAGTTCTAAAACCTTGGCTTGCTTGTCTAAAGTCTGTTCATCTTTCTTGCGCTCAATGAAGCTGACTTCTAAGGAAATCCCAAAATCTGAGGGTTTCCCATACAAACGCAGCGCCAACATGGGTTCTGTTACCTGCCCCTCTCTCTGTAGATAGGCCCAGAAATGCGGTCGCAAGCGCTGCGCTTGATTCATCCACTGACTAGTCTGTTGAAGTTGCCATTCTGGATGACTTGCTTGGAAGTCCTTGGCCAGATTTGTAAAAGCCTTACGAGCCTCCTGGCCTTTGTGGCGCAATTCCAGCATCTTCTCTCGCTCATCTCCAGACTTATCTGGATTACGATACTGGATCCCCGCGTAAGATAGATAGTTTCTGATGGTTTCCATCATCGGTCTTTTCTCCTTTTTTCTAGCAAAAAATCAGGTCAAGCCTGATTTTGTTTATTCTGTATCTACGACAACATAGCGATTTGGCTCATCACCCTCAGAATAACTGGTCACTCCATCCATGCGTGAAATAATGCGATGGATAATCTTGCGTTCGCTATTCGACATTGGATCTGTTTGCTGGCTACGACCTTCCTCCAAAACGCGATTCGCTAATTTTTGAGCGTAGGTTTGCAAGACTTCTGCACGGTGTTCAACATAATCATTGACGTTAATCGTAATGTAGAAAGTTCTTGAATAGCGATTATAAAGGTAATTTTGCGCCAATAGTTGAAGAGCTTTCAAGACTTTTCCGTGATAGCCGATAATACGGCCTGGTTCATTCGTGTCAATTTGAAGATTGATGGTGCGGCGATTGTAGTCACTTGAAATCGTCCCTTCAACATCCATATCATCTACAATGGTTTGAACGTAGTTAGCTACTTCAGTTGCCACTTGTTCGATGTCATAACTTGGTTCTACTTTCAAGCCTAAATCTTCCAAAGATTGGCTTGTTGCTTCCTGCGTTTCAGTTTCTTTTTCTGGAGCAGATTCCACTTCCTCGGCAGTATCCTCTGGTTCCAAATCATTTAAAATTGAAATATGACCTGTTTCTTCCAAAATCGTGCTGGCATGTTTTTCATTTTTCAGGATTTCAGCCTTGACCTCTTCAGAAACACCTTGACCTTCTTCTTCAATCTTCTTAATCGCTTCAACTACATGCCCCAAATCAACAGTTGCTTCACTTACTGTTTTCACGGGTTCATTTTTTTCATTGACTTCTTTTGGAACCCCTTTAATGGCCTGCTGATTGGCTTTGATCACTGTCGTTTCACTAATCGCTTCGATATCAACTTGAGCCGGCTTCTTACCAAACAAGCCTAAGAATCCTTTTTTCTCTTTTGAAACGACCTTGATGTGGGCCTTCATTCTTGGAATGTCTAATTCTTTCAATCCTTTTTGGATTGCTTCTTCAACCGTTGAACCTGTAAATAATACCATTACCAGATTCCTCCTTATTTTTTCTTTTTCTGTGCTTTTTTCAAAGCTCTTCTCTTCTTGCCTTCTAAATCTTTTTCTGCTTGCGCCACTGCTTCTCTTTCAGCAATAATCTTGAAAGGATTGTTCAAAAAATAGGTTTGCAGAACTTGGTAAGCATTGGATACGGCCCAGTACAAGGCTACACCACTTGGGGCGGAGATGGCAAAAACAAAGATCAATACAGGCATACCATACATCATCCCTGTCGTAGCTCCACTTTTTTCGGACAAAGCTTTATTCGATAACCAGCTACTCAAGAAGGTAAAGACTGCCGCCAAAATCGGAAGGACAAAACTTGTATCTACTCCTCCCAAATTAATCCATAAAAAGTGACCTGTTTTCAAAAAGTCTACTCGACTCAAGGCTTGAAAGAGCGCCAAGAGAACCGGCATTTGTATTAAAATTGGCCAGAGAGAGGATGAATGTTTGATTCCTAACTCTTTATAAACCTTACGCATCTCCTGGTCTAGCTTGGTTCTACTTTCCATATCACGACCTGGGTATTGCTCTCGCAAAGCCTTGATGCGCGGTTGAGCCTCTTGCATTTTTCTAGAGGCAACCATCTGTGTCTGAAAGACCGGCAATAAAATCGTCCGGATCAAAATCGTGAAGAGAATAATCCCCACTCCGATACTAATATCAAAGGACAAAAAGCGGATAATTTCAGCAAAAAAATAGACGAATTTGCTCCAAAAGTCTGTCGAATCTGCTGTTATATCGCTAGCTGTACCATTTGTTGCACAGGCTGTCATGATAAACAAGGACAGGCCCAACAAACTAGTCAACTGTAGTTTCTTTTTCACTCCCATTTCCTTCCTGGTAAATCTTTGATAACTTTAATACGTGGAGTAGGTTTTTCTCCATCTCTGCATATTCCAAGGTTTCCACCCCTTTTCGGGCAATCACGACAAAATCAACATGCTCTACTAAACTCCCTTTTACACTTTGTAGAATGTGCCGGATTCGTCTCTTGATTTGATTTCTGGTAACTGCATTCCCCAGCTTTTTGCTGACGGACAGTCCTACTCGAAAATGGTTTTGCTGGTTTTCCAATTGGTAGACAACAAATTTTCGATTGGCAAAACTTGTTCCGTCCTTGAAAATCGCCTTAAAATCTTTCTCTCTTTTTACACGAAAGCTTTTCTTCAAAACTCAACTCCATCTATTAAATTACTACTATTATACCATATTTTTTGAAAAAGCCAATAACAGCAAGGTTTTAGACATTTTCTACATAAAAAAAGCTGGAAAATCTCTTTCCCAACTTCTTTTTACAATCAAATTTTACGTGTATTTACTTATTTTTTCAAGCGCTCAACATCGCGTGCAATCACCAATTCTTCATCTGTTGGAATAACCAAGACACGGATTTTCGCCGCATCAGTTGAGATATCTCCCGTTACACCAAAGACGTTCTTTTCTGGATCCACATCACAACCAAACCAAGAGATACCTGAGATGACATCTTCACGTACGTTTGCAGCATTTTCACCGATACCTGCTGTGAAGATAATCGCATCTGCTCCATTTAGGACTGCAAGATATTGGCCGATATGTTTTTGGATACGATCAACATACATTTCATAAGCCAAAGTTGCATCATGGTCTCCTGCTTCCATGGCAGCAATCACATCACGCATATCGCTTGACTGGCCAGAAACTCCCATGAGCCCTGATTCACGATTGAGAACGCGACTAATATCTTCAGGGGTATTGAAATCCTCTGTATATTGCATGAGATAAGGGATGATAGCAGGGTCAATATCTCCTGTACGAGTTCCCATCATCACACCTCCAAGTGGTGTGAATCCCATAGAAGTATCCACAGACTTCCCACCCTTAACAGCTGTGATAGAAGCCCCGTTACCAATATGGCAGGTAATCAATTTCAAATCTTCTAGAGGACGGCCCAAAAGTTTCGCTGCTTCTTCTGCGACAAACTGGTGGCTTGTCCCGTGGGCACCATATTTACGAACCTTGTTGTCTGTGTAGTATTTAGTTGGTAGAGGGTAGCGATAAGCCTTCTCTGGCATGGTTGTGTGGAATGAGGTATCAAATACGACAACACTGGTAATATCTGGCAGCAATTCCTTAAATGCGCGAATTCCAGCTGCGTTAGCTGGATTGTGAAGAGGAGCCAACAGTCCCAATTCCTCAACTTTTTCTAACACATCTCCCTCAACAACTGTTGATTCCTTGAAATATTCACCACCTGCAACGACGCGGTGGCCGACACCTGTAATTTCGTCGTACCCTTTGATAATGTCAAAACGAATCAAGTCATCTAATAAAATTTTAACGGCTTGTGTATGGTCTTCAATATCAAGAATTTGTTGCTCCGAACGACCGTCAAATTTTACTGTTGAGATCGAATCCTTCAAGCCAATACGTTCAATCAAGCCTTTCGCCAATACAGTTTCTTCTGGCATTTGGTATAGTTGCCATTTCAAGCTTGAGCTTCCTGCATTGATTGCAATTGTTTTTGTCATAAGATGATACCTCTTTTTAAGCGTTTTCATCTATTATAACAAAATCTCTTTTATATTTCAGTACCTTTGCTCCAATTTTGAAAATTTTCTTTAAAGGTCAACAAAACTGACGGATCTTGCAAGCTAGTAAGAGGGTAGACAAAGGGTTCTATTTCCTTGTCTCTTTTCTTCTGTAAGACAAAAATACTTTTAGCTTGGCTTGCAGTTGAGAAAATATCCTCTGGCAGAGCGATGATAGCAGCCAGACTCACTTCGTCTTTGAGCCACCCTTTTAATGAGTCACTTTGAGGGCTGGTCAATAAATCACTCGGAGCTAGAAAAATAGCATAGCCATTTGACTTAAGGTACTTGAAGCCTTGTTCCATCAGCAAATGGTGGGCATAGGTATGCTCTTGACTAGAAGCCACTTGATAGCGAGAAGCGATGGCATCGTCTGGGTAATAGCCTACAGGCAAGTCGCTGATGACCACGTCGCTTTCTTTAAGCATTTGCGGACGAACGGCATCTCCTTGGACAAAACCAGCCTGCAAACCAATCACATCTGCCATACTGGCTGCCAAATCAATCAGCAAGTCATCCACTTCGATTCCCAAGTAATCTACTTTTTTAGCAAGAGAAGTCAAGAAAGTAGCCCCCAAAATCCCCATACCAGAACCTATTTCGAGGATGCTAATTTCCTCTTGATCCAGCAACTCTTCCACAATAAGTACCAAGAGGAGGGCAATGGCATCCGGCGTAAACTGGTGATTGGCCTGTAAAGGCTCCGTTTGTCCCGCCTTCATCAAGAGAAACTGGTAGGTCTTGAGCCACTCTTCCTTGCGAAGTGCTAAGCGCTTAAGGGCTTGATTGTTCTCCTTGACCTGCTTTTGCTCAGTCTCGCCATCTAGATAAATGCTGTTTTGCTCTACTAAGGCATCATAAAAGTTGGTCGCCAAATCACTTTGGATGACTTGGACATTCTCTAGTAAATACGTATAAGCTTGTTCAATTTTTTCAAAATCCATATTCCTATCTTATCAAATTTCCCTCCTTTTTTCCATCTGAAGAGAAAAAATCACTGCTTTAGTCAGCGAGTGATTTTTGGGCTACTGTTAAAAAGAGTTCTGAATAATTTCCTTGAAACAATTCTTCAGCGCTATAGAGAATCTGACTATGCACAGATGAAAAAACCTGCTGAATTAACTTATTTTCCAGTTCAGCTAAATCAAAACCATGATGGTTGGTATCTGTCTTGACAAAATCAGCGATGAGAACTTGTCCATTCTCCCTAAGGTGATGGTAAAACATGGCAAGAGTTGCATCTAGATCAGGCATATGATGAAGAACCCGACTGACAACAATCAGGTCAAATTGCTGTTCCAAGGGATTTGCCAGTAAATCCTGCTCCAAAAACTGGATATTCTTGATGTCTTGTTGCTCTGCTTTCAAACGGGCTTGCTCCAGCATTTTCTCCGAGATATCTACAAGGGTAACCGACTTGGCCTGCTTGGCTAGGGGCAAAGCTAATAGACCTGTCCCACCACCGAAATCCAGAATTTCTTTGTCTGATAGAAGAGCGATCTGTTTTTCAACTGCTTGACAAACCAAATTTGCAAGAAAGATATTTTTGGGCGAATCAAAAGTTTCTGCTTTGTGATTAAAATCGTGTTTCATGCTTTTAGTTTAGCACAAAGAAGTTGAATTGACTAGGATTTGTCTTTCTTTTCAGACTTTTCTTCTGATTTTTTCTTCCCTGCTTGATTGCTTGAATCAGTCGCTACCTCTTCCTTTTTAGCTGTTCTCTTTTCTTGGGTTTTCATCTGAGGAAAGAGAAATTCATAGTTGCCCTTATTCATACGAACACTTGTTGCAAAACCTGTTTTCGTATTGTGATACCTGACTTTTCCTAAGTTAAAGACTCGTTCTCCACTTTCTTGTTCAACCTTATCTTTACTTCGCTTGGCCATAGCAAAAGCTGCCAACTTTTCTTTGTTTAGGGCAAAGTCTTTGTGATGGGCGACTTGCCGATTCAAATAAAACTGCAACAAAAGGCTAAAAATGGCTGCCATGGTGACTGCATATAAGAGAACGCCTGCCTTAACTTTTTGCTTTTTCCACACGATAGATGAACTCCCTTTCTAAGCCTTTTTGAAACTGGAAACGGAAGCGAACCAGTTGATTTCCCTCTGTAATTTGAGCTGATTTAAGTCCATAAACCATAGGTTGGTAGCCCCGTCCGCTGGCATCGGTCTTCCGAAAATCATCCGATTTAGATTTCCCTATAGAGATATCCTTACCATCCTGTTTCATGTAGAGGCGATTGTCTTCTACCTTTTCAAACTGCGAACGCTCTAACTCTGCCTCCAGCTGATCCACAAACAAGAGCCACTCCTTTTGCTCGCTTTGCTGCTGGTAACGAACTTCTGAAATGAGGAGCTGACTCATAGCCTGAAAGAGGAGCAAGCCTCCGCTAATGACGATAAGGGCAATCAGAGATTCTAAAAGAGTGAACGCTCTTACCTTACTGCTCTTTAAGGTCGAGTAACTTCTCTGAACCATAGTAGACCTCCAATCCCTTTTCACTAGAAAACACCTGAATCTCCACTCCGTTTATGTTTACTTGATTTTGCCCTGTCTGCAGAGCCATCTTAGCCGCACGTAAGACTTCCTCTTTTTGCAAGATTTCTGCCTCTTCCTGCCTATTTTTCTGAATTTGTCCTAAAAGGAGGGTTGCAATACTGGCAAATATGGCTAGCGCTACTACTGCTTCTAGTAAGATCACTGCCTTAATTTTTAGTTTCCTTAATGCGTTTAATTTTTCCATTTCCTAGATATAATTGATAGCGAATCGCTCCTTTGCTAGTCTGAAATTCAACCTTAGCCAGGGACGAATTGCCCCCAGCTCGGTCAAATATAATGCTTTGTCCTGATGATGCCTGAATTCCTTTAGGAACGGTCAAGTTTTGACTGCCATTGCTGATCGTCTGCCCATCTAAGTTTAGACTAGTCTTTTGCTGACTGGCAACACTGTGTTTTTGCGTTTCCCGATAGAGTTCTTCAAACTCCATAAAGAAAATCTGCTCCTCTACCGCCGCAAAACTGGACTGAACAGAACCGGACAAGCCCAAAGCAAGGATACTCACAAGTCCCAAAACTAAGAGACTTTCAAGCATAGTAAAGGCCTTAATCTGCAACAGTTTGACTGGTTTTTTGTTTTGCATGGTAGTCTTTGTAAGCTTTAGCTTGCTCAGCTGTGATACGACCGTCCGCTTGTAATTTGCTGAGGCTGGCATCATCATTTTTATCCAAACGATAAAGTTCTGCCTGGCTTTCCACGACCTTGACAACAGCAGCTTTTCCTTTATCATCTACGGCATCCTTTTGCTTGGTCAAATTGGGCACAAAGAGCAAGAGAAGAACGCTGATGATGAGCAAGACCACTAACATTTCTACCAAAGTGAAAGCTTTAACCTTGGCTTTTTTTAAATTTGTCATGAGTTTTTTCATTTTAAAAATTTACCTCCATATTTTGATACATGGGCATAAGCATTGCCGCATAAAGTAAAACGATAATCAGGGCCACAAAGATAAAAACCAGTGGCTGTACTAAGTTCATGGTGCGGTTGACTCGGGTAAAAAAGGCTTCCCAAGTTTTTTCAGCATAGATTTCCAACTCACTCCCCAGCTTGGACTTGACTTCCCCATACTCGATGATGAGACTCAACTCCTTTTTAAAGAAAGGATAGGTCGCTATGGTTTGAGAAAATTCGCGGCCATTTTGCAGGGCTTGAGCCAAATCTTGACCGATTTCGTTAAAGAGCTGTGAGCCTTGTTCCTGCATGATCTGAAAAATCTGCATCAGCTCCATCCCCTGCGAAATCATATTGCCCCATTCACGCGCATAATAAGCTGTCAGATAAGTCTGGACAAAGATTCCTAGAAAGGGAATCCGCGCTAACATCGAGAAGACCCGCATCTTGGAACTTCTTTTGTAAAAAGTGAGAGCTAAAAGCAAAGATAGAGAGCAAACCAACACTAGTCCCAGAAATATTTGTGGCAGATTGCCGATGATTTGAGTGGCGATATTGCTACTGTCCAGTTGAGGAAGTAGATAGTTTCTCAACCCCAGCATGATTAGCAGGAGAAATCCCAGCAAAATCAGAGGATAGGTCGCCACTTCGATTAACTTTTTCTTGACCTTGGACAAATTATCCAGATATTCTTCTATCTTCCCCAGACTCAGGTGAAGATTTCCATGCACTTCAGCTAGAGATAACTGGGTCACAATAGCACTTGAAAAGCCCAAGCTGTCCATCATCTCTGAGAAAGATTTCCCCTGAGCCAAGCCTTGGTGCATCTGGGCCACATAGTCCTTTTCTAGCAGGGCACTTCTTCCCAAGAAAGAAATAATATCCACCAAATGAAAGCCACTGGAGAAGAGATTGTTAAACAGGGTGATGATTTTCTTCTGCTTAGCTGTAGCTAATTTTTTCCGTTTCGGCCTGAAGACTTGTGATATGTCCATCTTTAAGAAGCTGGTCAATCTGTTCATTCCACCTGGTTGGCTGGTGTTCTTGATAGTCTTTGTTTGCAAAGTCAACGATTCCTCCTCCCCCGATTAATCTCTGGTAGCAGACTCCTTGCAGAACAACTGCTAATTCCTCCTCCGTCACCCCCAACTCCAGAAGGCGTTCATAAACACCTCGGATACTCTTAGCATGAATGGTTGAAAAGACTGTCGCCCCTGTCAAACTGGCTCTGACCACTGCACGCGCTGTCTCGCTGTCACGAATTTCACCGATAATCAAGAGGTCCGGACGATGCCGGAGAGACAGTTTGATCAGATTTTCATAGGTCAAGCCAATCGCTTCATTCAACTGCAACTGGAGCATGTCTTCCTGCTTGATTTCGACAGGATCTTCGATGGACATAACCTGTTGCCCCATAAACAGAGACTTGGCTAATTCGTGCATCAAGGTCGTCTTGCCACTTCCAACTGGACCCGCAAAAAGGTAGAGGCCCCGTTGCCGGTACTGCTCACCCAGTTCATTCATATCCTGAAACCAGAAATGCAGGTCCTGCTCTTCGTCGTGCAACAAACGAATGACCAAACTCTCATGTCCCCGATAATCTCCTACGGTAGACAAACGCAGAGAAGACACCTTCTCCCCATGCTGATAGTCGCAAGAGCCCAGCTGACTACGTCTCTTCTCCCCTACATTCATACCCGCTACAAACTTAAAATGACTAATCACAGCAGCTAAAACATCAAACTCATAGGAGTCAACGAGACACCGCGCGTCTCCAACCCGCATGTGAAGCTCATAGGACTTTTCCTTGGGAATGAAATAGATATCCTGAGCCTTCTTTGCTTTCGCAGTAGCAATAATTTTCTGTGCAATTTCTTGTACCATACCGCCCTCCTTATCTAACTATTCGCAAAAAATTGAAAAAAATAAAAAGCAACTTTTAAAAGTTACTTTTTATCTCCATTTCATGCGGCAAGAACGATGCTTTTCTTGACCTGTTTGTTTTTCGTAGCCTGGACGTAGCTTTTCATCGGGGATGACTTGCTCATCCTGTAAAAGTGCCAAAGAATGGTACTGCTGCAAATACTCATCGCACTCATCACACCAGCGTTTATCAGCAGGATCCCAAAAGATAGTCATCAAATCACTCCGACTCTTATAAAGAGGATTCTTCTTTTCCAGCTCAAACCAGCATGATTTATAATATTTTAGAGCATCATAATACTTGTCAAAAGATTGACTCATGATGACATCTTCTTCCCAACCTTCTATGAACCACCACGGTTCAAAATCCCCATACATTTCTATAACACGATACATTCTTACTACTTCCTTTGTATCGTATATTATATCTAATTTTTTAATACAAGAAAAGGATTTTGCTTGTTTCCCCCATTAGCAATTTCTTTAATCCTATTATTTTCATCTGATAATAAAAATAGGAGTCCTTTATTGACCCCTATTTTTTATCTTCTTAGGCTTGATAACGTTTCACACCATCTAGGTAGGTTGCTACCAATTCCAAATCTTTATCTAGTACGATAAAGTCAGCGTCATAACCTTCACGGATTTGACCACAGACATCATCGATGTGAACAGATTTTGCTGGGTTGAGGCTGGCCATCATGACTGCTTCATGCGGATTCGCAATGCCCCATTCGACCACATTTTTCAAACCATCTTTGAGTTTGAGGATTGAACCTGCCAAATTGCCTGTCGATTTGAGGCGAGCAGTTCCATTAGCAACAACTACTGGGAATTCTCCCAACATGTAGTCGCCGTCTTCCAATCCACCCGCTGTCATACAGTCTGTGATAAGGGCGATATTTTCAGTTCCTTTTTGCTTGAGCAAAATATCACAGGCCTTTGGATCTACGTGGTGACCGTCACAGATCAACTCTGCGTAAGTATGTGGCAATTCATACATGGCTCCCACCATACCGAGCTCACGGTGAGTCAACCCACGCATCCCATTGTAGGCATGTACCCAAACACTCGCTCCAGCATCGACTGCTTTTTTAGCTTCATCAAAAGTCGCATTGGAGTGTCCAAGAGCAACGGTCACTCCTTCACCCGTAACTGTACGAACAAAGTCTTCTACACCTTCACGTTCTGGCGCAAGGGCAATTTTATTGAGCAGGCCATTTGCTGCTTTTTGCCAAGCACGAAACTCATCCATACGGGGGTCTTTCATATAAGCAGGGTTTTGGGCTCCCTTGTATTTCTCTGTGAAATAAGGTCCTTCAAAATAGATCCCACGAATCTTGGCTCCACTTGCTTCCTGGTAACGAGCGCCGATATTTTCAGTTACCGCAAGCAACTGCTCGTAAGAGGAAGTCAAGGTCGTTGGCAAGAAGCTGGTAACACCCGTGCTAAGTAGACCTTCACTCATGGTATGAAGGGTTCCTTCGATGTTATTGTCCATGACATCCACACCGCCAAATCCATGAATGTGGGTATCCACAAGTCCTGGGGCAATGCTATAACCTGTATAGTCAATCACCTCAGCTCCTTCAGGAATCTGTTCTACATGTTTGCCAAACTTGCCATCCACAAGTTCCAAGTAACCGCCACGACGAACTCCGTGTGGGTAGAAAAACTGATCCGCTTTAATATAATTAGGCATAATGATAACCTCCTTGATAGATTGATTCTAGAATTTATTATGTCAATTACATTATAAACCTTTCTTTTTCATTTGTAAATGGTATAGACCTATTTTCTAGAGATATTTTAAAAGAGCTGGATTTCTCCAACTCTTTAATTTTATTTTGATTTTACAGGTAGTTCTTGAGCAGCCTTAACAGCAGCTGCAATCGTCTCTGCGTAAAGTTTAGCACCTTCTTCAATCATGTTGCTATTATTTCCAAAGTGAACTTGGTCAGTTCCAGCCCAGATTTCAGGGTGTTCCTTAGCAACCTTATTCCAGTCAGCGATGCTCACATATGGGTTCTTTTCAGCTAATTCTCTCGCATAAGCCGCATACTGTTCCACTGATGTGTAAGTGTCCTTGCTCTTATCTCCCTCATAAGGTGTCACCAGTATCAGATGGTGTCCTTTCGGTAGATGGTTCACGATGCTGTCCAAATCATTCTTATAACCTTCAGGATTGTTGACTCCCGTTGCAATGACGACTGTTTTTAGCAGCGCCTTGTTCTGACTGTTATTGAGCATGATGTCATTGGCTTGCTTGGTCGTTCGACTAACCTGGGCATTGATATTCGCTTCAGGAAGTGCCTCTTGTAAGGCTGTATTGGCACGCAAGGCTACCGAATCTCCTATTAGGCTTGTTCCCTCAGAAATTCCTAGACGACTCAGTTCAGCTTGTTCAGCAAGAGTCTTTGTTTGTCCTATATTGGTCTGGGCTTGTTTGAAACCATTGACCATCAAGTCTGTCTCAAAAGCTCCAACTTGAGGAGCCACAGCTATGATAATCAAGGTAATCAAGGTAAGAATGCCAGCAGCACCAGCACTAATTGGTTTAATATGAGGCAATCGACTAATCTTCCGTATTAAAGGATTGGATTTACCGGCAATCAACGGCTCAATAATATAGAAGGATAGGATAGCAAAGAAATAAGAAAAGATGATTGTCAGAATAACAGCAGGCAGATTACTCATCAGCTGAGAAAAGATAATATAAAAAGGCCAGTGGAAAAGATAAACCGCGTAGCTAGTATCCGCTAAAAATGTAATGATCCGAGGTTCTTGTATCTCAGGCGTTTTCTCATGCAAGACACGCGCAGCAAAAATCATGGTCACTGCCGCTAAACTTGCTAGCAAGAAGCCAAATAAGTACGCAAACAGGTAGGTAAATTTGACAAAGAAAGTCAGAAGCAACAATACCAAAAGCCCCGCAGCAAATACCAGTAGATTTTGACGAAGGTCCCACATCCGGTCAAACTGCTTGACTAAATCGCTCGTCTGACGAACCCCCACAACTGTCGCCAAAATGCTTCCTAAAAAGAAGGGATAGACATGGGTTAAACTTGAAAAGTAGACAGATGAATAGGAACTAGCCATTAGACTACCAATAAACATGGAGAAAAAGCTAATGATAAAAGCTCCTGCAGAAAGGAGAAAGACTATCCCTCTCAATTGACTACTAGATTTTGAACGTTTCGATAAGAACCAAACCGCTAAGCCCCAAAGGATATAGTAGTGAACCTCAACAGCTAGGCTCCAGTTGTGAACAAAGAGATGCGGAATGAACTGGGATTCATAACTACCCCCTGTTAACATTTCGTAGAAGTTGGTCATAAAACCGAGAACTCCAGCTATCTGGCCACCAATTCCAGCAACATAGTCTTGACGAACCAAGAAAGTAAAAGGCATGGTCACCAAAACCATCAGCACCACAGGTGGCACGATGCGGTAAAACCGTCTCTTAAAAAAGCCCAGTAAGTCAATCTGGCGTGCCTTCCCAAATTCTTCTAAAAGGAGGGAGGTGATCAAAAATCCTGAAAAAGTGAAAAAGACATCTACCCCAAAGAAGCCTCCAGGAAAGATCGTTTGAAAGAAGTGGTACAAAAGCACCAAAAGTAAACCTGTAATCCTAATCAAGGAAAACCATTTAATACGCATACGAGTCTATTCTCCATTAAATTAGGAAGCAAAACACCGCCTAATTTCCATTCCATTATACTCCCTATTCTATCAAAAAAATAGGAAAAATCCTAAGAGAAAACTTAGGATTTTGGCATTCTAATTTTACACTTTAGAAATTGCGCCCTGACTTGTTGTAGCCATATTTTTCCACAAAATACTCACGGAATTCCAATAGATTATCATCCATGATGGCTTGACGCACTTGCTTCATCAGATTGAGCAAGAAGTAGAGATTGTGGTAGCTAGTCAAGCGGATACCAAAGGTTTCGTCAGCCTTGAGCAGGTGACGAAGGTAGGCGCGTGTGTAGTTCTTGCATGTGTAGCAATCACACTCAGGATCCAGTGGCGTAAAGTCTTCAGCGAATTGTGCATTTTTGACAACCAAACGACCTTGGCTGGTCATACAAGTTCCGTTACGAGCGATACGAGTCGGCAAGACACAGTCAAACATATCCACACCACGAATCACCCCATCAATCAAGCTATCCGGCGCTCCCACACCCATCAAATAGCGAGGTTTATTTTCAGGCAGCAGTTGAGTTGTAAAGTCCAAGACTGCATTCATTTCTTCATGGGTCTCTCCTACTGCCAAACCACCGATAGAGTAACCAGGGAAGTCCATGCTAACAAGGTCGTGAGCTGACTGACGGCGAAGGTCTTCAAATCCTGCCCCCTGTACAATTCCAAACAAACCTTGGTCATGTGGACGACGGTGAGCCTTCAAGCCACGTTCGGCCCAACGGCTAGTACGCTCGATGGATTTCTTAACGTAGTCGTAAGGTTGGTAAAACTGAGGACATTCATCAAAAGACATCATGATGTCTGAGCCTAAATTGTTCTGAATAGAGATGGCCTTTTCTGGCGATAGGAACATCTTGGAACCATTGAGATGGTTTTTAAAGGTTACTCCTTCTTCGGTGATATTTCGGCTATCTGCTAGGGAATAAACCTGGAAGCCACCACTATCTGTCAAAATTGGTTGGTCCCAGTTCATAAATTTGTGGAGACCACCTGCGCGTGCGATGAGTTCATCTCCAGGGCGAAGCCAGAGATGATAGGTATTAGAGAGGATAATCCCTGATCCCATCTCCTTCAACTCCTCTGGTGACTGGGTCTTGACAGTAGCTTGGGTCCCAACTGGCATAAACATAGGTGTCGGGAAGGTACCGTGCGGGGTGATGATTTCTCCCAGACGAGCTCCCGTGTGTTTCTCTTTCTTAATCAAACGGTATTTGATTGGTGAATCTGACATTTTTTACCTCCGAAGCTGGGAAAAACAGTCCCAGTTCATACTTTGTGCCCAAAGGCATACTGTATGATTTTATCAAAAAAACTAGGAACTGTCACGAACTATGGTATAATGAGAGAATGAAATACCCAAAAATTGATTTAAAAACCATTCGTCTGCAGACGAGGCAGTTTCAGGCTGAAAATCCCCGCCTCTTTCTCGTCTATCTCTTACCTAGCATACTGGTCATCTTATCAGGCTTTCTCAACCCCTTGGCTCGTCTCCAAGAAAGTGTTTTAGAGCAATCCTTTTTCAGCATGCTGGCACAAGTGCTCCAAGCCTATCTCTTCCCACTAGTGGTTTCTTTTTTGAGCACAATTTTTCTAGCAGGTGCTGCTTTTGCGACACTCCGACTCCTCAAGGATCCTGATACAGAACTCTCAGTAAAATCAAGCCTGGCCCTCTTTGCTGAAGAGCGCTTCTCGCAAACCTTCCTCACTCTGCTCCTCAAACGTTTCTACCTCTTTTTATGGAGCATTCCAAACTTAGTAGGCGTTTATTTTCTCTTTTATAGCAATCTCTTAGCTCGGAGATTTGTCGCCCTACATCCTGAATTTCCAAAATTAGACCTCTCATCCCTTGAAACAGAGCAGTTCCTTATGACCTTTGGCCTCTACTTTTTCGCGAGTCTCATCTTGATGATTGTAGGGAACATCCTCTACGTTCCACAATATTATGCCTACTCGCAGGTAGAATTCCTCCTCTGCGATACTCTGGATTTAGGACAGGCTAAACCCCGTCAAATCCTGAAAACCAGCCGTTTCTTGATGAAGGGTTACAAATTCCAGCGCTTTGTCCTCGACCTACAACTACTCCCTTGGTACTTCCTCAACTGGCTCACTTTTGGAATTGCTAGTTTTTCAATCCTTCCCTATATCCAAAACAATCATATCTTCTTTTACAGAGCCCTACTAGCCCGTAAACGTCGAAATGGATAAGAGTCTACAAAAACCAGCGTCGTTCAGGACGCTGGTTTTCTTATTTCAAAAGTAACATACTCAGCAGAGTCAAAATAGCAGGCCCACCTTGCTTCAGAATAATCTTCCCATTCCCCTGAAACTATCACACAAAAAAAGAAGCGGGAACTCAATTAGTTCCCAACTTCCATTTTAATGATTAGTTCATTGATACGTGAACGTGGTCATAGTGGTTTTCGGTCACACTACCACGATCCGGCATTGGATTCCACGTGTAGGCTGGTCCATATTTACTATCGTATGGAGCGTAGAAACGTTGTTTCCAGATGATATAGTTGATACCACGGCTAGCCATATTTTTGACTGCATATTCCGCGATTTGATCACCAAGTGCTGAACTCACTGGAACCATGAAGTCGATGGCCAAACCTTTACCATGGTCCCCACTGTCACCAGGACGGTAGCCACTAAAGGATGTAATCCCAAACAAGTTGGCTACTTCTTCTTTAAAGGCTGCAGTTTGTGGTTGAAGACCAGCATTCTCAGACTTAGCTACAGCAAGTCCTGCATAGTCAGGAGCTGCTGGAGCTGAATATGTTCTTGAAGGAGTTTGGCTTTGCTCTGCTTGATAAGTCGAAGTTGCAGTGTCAGAAGTTGCTGTTGATGCTGCTGTTTCTTCTGTTGCACTTGTTCCTGTTGTATCAGCAGGCGTTTCAGTTGCCGGCGCAGCTGCTACTGGTGCTTCTGCTGGAGTTGTTGCTGCCGTTTCTTCGGTAGCTGGAGTCGCCACTTGTGGAGCTTCTTCAACTGGGCGAGTTGTTTCTGCTACTGGTGCTTCCGCTGGAGTCGTTTCAGCTGTTTCTTCAGCTACAGGTGTTTCTGTAGATGGTGTCTCTTCAGCAACTGTCCCTGTCTCAGAAACTTCTGAACTTGGCGCTACTTCTGCTGGTTTTTCATTCTCTGTTGCAGTTGGAGTTTCCTCAATTGGTTGAGAAAGGTCTTCTACTTGAACTGTTTGTTCATCGACGGTTACTTGGTTGGTCGTCAAATCAGCTGTCGCAGTCGTCACTTCTTCACTAGAATCTGCTTGAGGTGTCTGGATTTCAACTTCCGTCACCTCTTCTGCCTCATTGACAGTTGTAGTGAGGACAGTATCTGGGAAAATCAAGTCCATATTGGTGATTTTGTTCAAATTAGCAAGAACGGTTACATCAACTCCCAAAGCTTCTGCAATCGTGCTCAGGGTATCACCATACTGAACTGTATAGCTGTTTTTGTTCTCGTTTTTCGTCACGTCATTTTGGATTTGCTCAACGGTACGTGCTGTCCATGCAATTTCTTCCGCTTGAGTTGCCAATGCTGGCGCAAAAGACAAGGCTACTGTTGAGGCTAAGATAATTCTTTTCTTCATTCGTTCACATTCCTTTCAAATGAGTACCTGTCTATCATAACACAAAAAAAGCAGAAAAAAAGCCCTCTCGGGCCTATTTAACAGAACTGACCATTCCTTGTAACAAACTCGATCAGTTGAAATAGTTTGTTAGGTTTCTGTCACAAAACTGACACACTCTTCTCGTTACTTATCCTCAAAAATATAAGGAATATCTGCTAGTGCTTGAATCTTCTGATTCCCTTCATAAAATGACTCTAAAAAGTTAATGCTTTGAAGACCACTATTCTGGGCAAATTCCACATCCAAAGTCCGATCCCCTATATAATAGGTGTTATCAGGATCCAACTGATACTTGTCTAGCAGATATGTCGCCGCCTCTGGACCGGGCTTGCGTGCAAAACCACTCTGATTAGTTAAAATCTCTGTGAAATAAAATTCCAAACCCAAGTCTCTTAGAATGGTAAGCGCATTGTCCCCCTTATGAGTATAGACAAACTGCTGAATCCCTGCTTGGTCTGCCCAAGCTAGCACTTCACGCGCACCTGGCATCAAAACTACCTGGGCATTTTTCTCAGACAAGCTCTGGGCACGTACCTGATTGAGCACTTCCGCATCCAGATTTCTCTCTTCTGCCACCTGCTCCAGCAAATCCTGCACAGAAAACTTGAGGATAAACTCTCTCACTTTCTCCTTATCATAAGGAATAGAAAACTGAGCAAAGGTCTCCTCAATCCCTGACAAAATCGCTTCGTATGAGTCCAATAAAGTCCCGTCCAAATCCCAAATAAAAGCTGTTTTTTGCATCTCCTATCCTTTCAAGCTCATATAACGCTGGTAACGGTAACGTAGAAATAACCAACGGAAACCATTATCCAAGAGAGTCCCTGCCCAAATACCAGGCAAGCCCCAACCAAGAACAATACCCATCAGATAAGCTGTCCCTATACGGATACACCACATCCCAATACTTGTCGCATAAAAGGGGAGGCGAGCATTTCCCAAACCCTGCCAAACTGCCGTATAAATAACTGTCCCTGTCGCCATGGGGGTTCCTAGTAGAGAGAACAGCGCCACCAAAACGCTCGCTTCGACTGCTACAGGATCGGTCGTATAGAGATGAGTCAGTGGTGTTCCTAAGGCATAGATACTGAAAGTTAAGGGCAACATGAGAAGCAGGGAAAGCCAAAAGGTTTGTTTGCTCAAACTAGCGACTCTTTCCCAATTATCCTCTCCAACTGCTCGAGCTACCAGCATGACCGTTGCCGTAGCGACGCCAAAGGCAGGCATGTAGTTAAACTGGGTCAAGACTTCTCCGACTGCATTCCCCGCTACTGCCTCCGTCCCAAAAGAAACAACCAAGGCAATAATCACTACATCTCCAGCCCGCATCATGAGACGTTCTCCTGCCGCTGGTAAAGCCAAAGTCAATAGTTCCTTATCTAAACCAAAAGTCGGTTTCTCAAAAGGCAGCTTTAATTGCGACCACAAAATCACAAGACCGACTAAGCGAGACAAGATAGTCCCCCAAGCAACACCCGCTATGCCCATATCAAGGACAAAAATAGCTAGACTTGAAAAAAGAATATTCAAGGCATTGGATAAAAGACTCACATAGAGAGGTAGACGCGGATTATGCGTTGCACGAATCAAGGCACCTAGACTGGTCATCAAGCCCAAGAGAACAATCGATCCACCCACCAAAGATAGGTAGAGCCCACCACTCTCAGCCACAGCCTGCTCAGTTCCCAAAAGTCCTATCATCTCTTGCCCAGCAAAGAGTGATAAGGCGCCTAAAAGCCCACTCAGCAATAGGGTTATCTTGAGAGCCTCTGTCACGTGATAAGCCAACTTGGACTGATTTTTCTGTCCCAAACTTTTTGAAATAACACTGGAGATAGCAGCTCCCAGAGCGATAAAAATCGCCTGGTAAATCGTGATAATATTGCCAGCCACTGAAACACCTGAAATAGCGATTAAGCCCAAGTGAGCGACCAAGTAACTATCCACCATGCCCATAAGCATCTGCAAAAAGTTTTCACCCATAGCTGGCAATGCAATATTAAGAATGTCTTTATTTTTCTTAAACAATCTCTCCTCCTGATGAAAAGAAACTCAGTTGGTTTCCCAACCGAGTTTACTTCCTCTGTCTTAAAGTCCTAGATAAGTCTCCACCGCTGCTTGCATGTCAGCAGCTGCCACTGTTGTTTTATGACGAACTGGAGCTGTTTCAAGGCCATCAACCGCTGGTGGCACTGCCACTCCTGAAATGTCATGTAATTGAGCCAAGGCTTCAAAGTCAGTCAAGCCTGCGTTTCCTGTTACCGCTTCTACGGCAACCACTGGGAACTTGTATGGACTAGCTGTTGAAGCAATCACTGTCTTAGCCGCATCCCCAGTAGCCGCTTTGTATTTTCTATAAACTGCTGAGGCAACCGCCGTATGTGGATCCTCGATATAGGCATCTGTTTGATAAACACGTTTAATTTCTGCTGCTGTTTCTTCCTCAGTCGCATATTCAGCTGCAAAGAGTTCCAAAATCGCTGCATCAAAGTCTGTCAATTCATATTGTCCTTGTGTACTCAAGGCATTCATGAGTTCAGCAGTCTTAACCGCATCATTCCCCAAAAGATGGAAAATCAAACGCTCCAAGTTTGAAGATACCAGAATATCCATAGATGGACTAGTTGTCACTTTAAACTCACGTTTCTTGTCGTAAACACGTGTCTTGAAGAAGTCTGTCAAAACATTGTTGTCATTTGAAGCACAGATTAATTTGCCAACTGGAAGACCGATTTGTTTAGCATAAAAGGCAGCCAAAATATTTCCAAAGTTTCCTGTTGGTACTGTGAAATTGACCTTTTCACCAGCCACAATCTCACCAGACTTGACCAACTGAGCGTAGGCATAAACATAATAAACAATCTGTGGTACCAAACGACCAATGTTCATAGAGTTAGCTGATGAAAATTGCAACTTGTTCGCTGCCAATTTTTCACGAAGTTCCACATCGTTGAACATGTGCTTCACGTTTGTTTGTGCATCATCAAAGTTTCCATCAATAGCGATAACATGAGTATTGTCGCCAGTCTGAGTAGTCATTTGCAACTCTTGTACCTTGCTAACACCATCTTTCGGATAAAAAACGATAATCTCAGTTCCAGGCACATCGGCAAACCCCGCCATAGCAGCTTTCCCAGTATCACCAGATGTCGCTGTCAAAATGACAATCTTGTTCTCCAAACCATGCTTTTTAGCGGCTGTTGTCATAAAGTACGGCAAGATAGACAAGGCCATGTCTTTAAAAGCGATCGTTGAACCATGGAACAGTTCCAAGTTATATTGCCCATCCAGTTTCACCAATGGCGCAATAGCTGGAGTATCAAACTTGCTATCGTAGGCATTGGTGATACAGTAGTCCAACTCCTCAGCCGTAAAGTCATCTAAAAAGGCTGATAAAACTAATTTAGCCACTTCTTGGTAAGAAGCATCTTTTAATGTTTCAAAGTCCAAATCCACCTTTGGATAAGTAAGTGGTGTAAACAGACCACCATCCGTCGCCAAACCTTGCAAAATAGCTTGGCTGGCAGTTACTGTATTATTGGCATCACGCGTTGATTGATAAACTAATGTCATGAATCTCTATCCTTTATCTATAGTCTCTTCCATTATATCATGATTTTTCAGAAAATTCTCCCTTTATAAGAGAAATTATAATCCCAATTCTTTCTTCAAAGGCTCTAAATAAACCATTTCTTGCTTATCTCTTTTCTCCAGTCCTTCCTCAGCTAGGGTGAGTAAATCTTTAGAAAACTCGAGAACCGCAGCTTCTTCTTCATCTGTGAGTTGTTTTTTAGAAAATTGTCGTCTTAAAAGCTTATAATCACGACCAGCTGTGGTAAAAAATGGAGCAGTTCGCAAGTAAGCTTCAAGCTTGTCTAAATGAACCAACAAGCCCAAGTGAAAGGCAGCAGAAGCAAAAGTCCTATCAAGTGGCTGAGTACACACACTACGAAACTCAACTGTTCCTCGAGTCGTTAAGTCTTGGTACTGGTAACTACGATGAGTTTGGAAATCCTCCTCCTGAGGATGAATTAACACCTCATCCCCATTAAGGGTAAATGCTTGGATTTCAGGTGTAGCCAAATAGTCCCTAGCCTGAATCGGATAAAAATAATAGATCTGCCCATCACGCTCCGCAGTAAAGATTGCAGAATAATCTAGATAATCAAAAAAATCATTCTCGTCTTTGAAGAGTCTGGCATTGACGCCTACATTTTCAGGATAAATCCCGTGCATAGACTCTTCCCAAAAAATATCTCTCGAAATCTTGGTATCCCAATCTGCCCCTGAAAACTCAGAATTTGCAAACAAACAAGCTTTGGCAGCTTCAATTTGAGTAAAAGCATTGATAACACGCAGGTAGTTGGACCTTGAAATGTCTAGTTGAACCTGACTCCCACAGATAAAGGCTCCATACTCAGGGAAATGATGTAAATCTGATTTAGTTACATTTCTACTCAAATTCAGATAATCCATCAACATCTGATAGCGTGGATAAGCCACTGGACAATTCTCATTTTTATCCCAGTTAGGATGAATGCCGCGGCCAACAATAGCATGATTAGCTTCACCCAATTTATTCTGAATCGTAGCCATATAGAAGTTAAGGCGTTCTTCTACCTCTTGGATAGATTCGGCCTTTCCGAATGCAAACTCAATCGTCGTATAAGCAACCTCAAACAAGATCGTATCTTGGCTGACTGGATCAAGCAACTGAATTGGATTCCCAAAATCATCCACTTTTTCGATAGTAAAGCCCAGTACTGATGGTAAATACCGAAAGAGATCCTTAACAACTTCACCATCTGTAGCTTTACCCTCTAAATTTACAATAGGATATTCTAACTCAATCCCAATAAATAAATCTGGGTGCTCTTTTATATTCTTTAAGTAACGTTTCTTTAGTAATTCAACAGACCGAGACATTAATCACCAAACTCTTTCATAATCAAAATAAATTGTGAATAAGTAATATTATACCAAAAATACACTAAAAATGACTAGAATAAGAAGAAAAAGATGATTCATCAGTTATCTGTACTTAATCAAAATCTTTACCAAAACAAAAAACAAGGTCCGAAAACCTTGTCTTTATTACTATACCGGCGGCCGGGGTCGAACCGGCACGTCCTTGCGGACACTGGATTTTGAGTCCAGCGCGTCTGCCAATTCCGCCACGCCGGCAAATAGTAACTGGGGTAGCTGGATTCGAACCAACGCATGAGGGAGTCAAAGTCCCTTGCCTTACCGCTTGGCTATACCCCAATAATATAAAATAGGCGAGTGATGGGGATCGAACCCACGCATGCCAGAGCCACAATCTGGTGTGTTAACCACTTCACCACACCCGCCATAATCATATTAACACGGGCAGTAGGAATTGAACCCACACTGAAGGTTTTGGAGACCTTAGTTCTACCTTTAAACTATGCCCGTAACTAAAGTAATGGAAGGGGAGGGATTCGAACCCCCGAACCCGAAGGAGCGGATTTACAGTCCGCCGCGTTTAGCCTCTTCGCTACCCTTCCAAGTTATAAATAAAATATGGCGCGAGACGGAATCGAACCGCCGACACATGGAGCTTCAATCCATTGCTCTACCAACTGAGCTACCGAGCCAAATTGCGGGA
>NZ_AJRG02000017.1:0-42941 GCF_000298715.2 Streptococcus sp. GMD5S | reverse complement strand
GAATTATCAAGATAAAAATAAATATCAAAAAAAACATATAAGGTTTAGTTTTTTTAAATACGGATTCTTTTGAAAAGTCTTAAAATTTCCTAAAATAAGGCTTTTTAAAGGTTGTAAATAATATTGTTACAAAAAGGTTACAAATTGTTAAAATTAAATTAAATGCAATAATATAATTTGGAAAAAATTTGACATATAAATTAATTGACGGTAAAATAATTAAGATAATCAAATTAATTGATTTGCGCAATAATTCGATATAAAGATTAATCTGATGTGTCAAATTTTATTATAGTAGAAGGATAGCGTAATGAAGAAACTGAAAGTGATGGTTGTTTTTGGAACACGACCAGAAGCTATTAAAATGGCCCCTTTAGTGTTAGAATTGCAAAAACATAGTGACAGCATTGAGACGATCACAGTTGTGACAGCTCAGCACCGTCAAATGCTTGATCAAGTTCTTGAAACGTTTAGCATCGAGCCACATTATGACCTGGATATTATGGGGAAAAATCAATCCCTCTTAGACATTACTGGAAAAATTTTAGAAAAGTTTGATCCAGTTGTTAAGCAAGAACTTCCAGATATGATTCTTGTTCATGGAGATACAACAACAACTTTTGCAGCAAGTTTAGTTGCTTTCTATAATCAGGTACGTATCGGCCACGTTGAAGCTGGTCTAAGGACCTTTGATAAGTATTCTCCTTTCCCAGAAGAAATGAATCGTCAGATGACTGATAACCTAGCGGATCTTTATTTTGCTCCAACTAGTGAGAGTAAAGAAAATCTCCTCAAGGAAAATCACCCTGAGTCTGCTATTGTCATTACGGGAAATACAGCCATTGATGCCTTGAAACTAACCGTTCAATCGGATTACTATCATGATGTTCTAGATCAATTGGATCCAGATAAGAAACTTGTATTGGTAACCATGCACCGTCGTGAGAATCAAGGTCAACCAATGAGAAATGTCTTTACAGCTTTACGTGAGATGGTTGATCTTCATCAGGAAATTGAAGTTGTTTATCCTGTTCACCTTAGCCCTGCTGTGCAAGAAGCAGCAAAAGATATCTTAGCTGGTCACGATCGTATTCACTTGATTGAGCCTTTAGATGTACTTGATTTTCATAATTTGGCTTCAAGAAGCTATTTTATCATGACTGACTCTGGCGGAGTTCAGGAAGAGGCGCCTTCTCTCGGCAAACCTGTTCTTGTCCTTCGCGATACGACGGAACGTCCAGAAGGTGTTCGTGCAGGAACCTTGAAACTAGTTGGGACTGATCCAGTATGTGTGAAAGAAGCGATGACAGCTCTCTTAACAGATGAAACTCTTTATAGACAAATGTCTCAGGCACCAAATCCTTATGGAGATGGAAGAGCCTCTGAACGAATCGTACAATCCATTCAACAGTACTTTGGTGCAGCAACTTCTGTATCTGAATTCAAAGGGGGGAAATAAGATAAAATGAAAAATTGGAGTCAATTTAAAAACTGGCTTATGGCTTTGCTTGCTTGTGAGGTCATTCTTTTGGTGCTTTGTTTTTTGTATGCTCGAGCAATCATTTTAGAACAAATCTTGTTTTTAGCTTTAGCCTTGTTTGCAGTGTTGGTATTATCTGACCTTTTGCTTACTTGGACCCTTATCTTAGCATTTGGTTTTGGACTTATCGTTTTGGTTGCGGGTGTGGTTTATATCCCAATCATTCAACTGGTCTTCTTATTGATCAGTTTTCCACTTTTGATTGGGATTCTACTTAAAGTTCGTTATTATTTCTTCAAGGTGGCCTCAAAGGTACAAGAACAGGAAGACGAAGCTCGAGCAGATTACCAAGCTATGGTCACTGAACAAAGTGATGTTACGGTTCAATCTTTATTGATTCATTGGGCACATGAAGATTTGTTCTTCCAGATTAAACCAAAAGAACATAACCAGATGCTCAGTCGTATTCAAGAGGGAATTGCTCAGGAATTGAGTTACAATGATAAGCTCTATTACGTTTCGGATGGTAATTTTCTCGTTCTATCGAGTACTAACCAACATTCTTTGAAGGAACTTTATTTGAATGGTTTGCAGGAGAAACTGAGCAGTTTAGTTTTTCATGGAGAAGATGGCAATCAAGGAATTCAGTTCCAAACAGGCTATTTGGTGATTAACTCTGATAATAAAGATAAATACCAAGACTACGCGGATGTCGCCAGTCATCTCAAACGTCAACTAGAGACAGATGTAATTGTAGAATATTAGGAGGGAAACATGACTTTAACCGAACTATTTTTTGGTATTGCTTTGGCACTCAGTCTCGCCTTTGGCATTTGTTTTATCATACTATTTATTGCATACAATATTCTTTACCATCGAGTGAACAAAAATTTTAAGGCGGTGAATCATGATTAGTCAAATGGTAATGATTTTTACCTTGCTTACAATTTGGATTTCTCTAGCTTGGGGCTTGGTAATTCTCTTTTCGGCAGTACACTTTTGGTTTAAACACAGTGATTTTCGTGTAGACACTTCGCCGCTACCTTATTATCCTAAGGTCACCATTGTTGTTCCTGCTCATAATGAGGATGTGGTTATTGCCCAAACGGCAAAAGCTATCTTGGATATGAATTATCCTCACGATCGTGTGGAATTGCTCTTATTTGCGGATAACTGTTCGGATAACACTTATGCTGAATGCTTGTCTGTACAAGCCATGCCAGAATATGCTGAAAGAAATCTAACCATTATAGACCGTACTGGTACGGGAGGAAAAGCGGGCGTTCTAAACGATGCTTTGGAGATGGCAACAGGCGAATACATCTGTGTTTATGATGCGGATGCTATGCCTGAAAAGAACGCCCTTTATTTCCTTGTCAAAGAAGTGATGAAGGACCCAGAACGCCACGTGGCATCTTTTGGCCGCAACAAGACTCGAAACGCCAACCAAAATTTCTTGACTCGTTGTATCAACCAAGAGATCGTTGTTACTCAGCGCGTGCACCACGTTGGGATGTGGCATCTCTTTAAAATTGGGCGTATCCCAGGAACCAACTTTATCATTCAAACCGACTTTGTAAAGAGTATCGGTGGTTGGAAAAATGGTGCCTTAACTGAGGATACCGATATTTCCTTCAAAATCATGCAGAGTGGTAAATTGATTGCCCTTGCCTATAATTCAGAGGCTTTCCAACAAGAACCTGAGACCTTAAAGAGTTACTATATGCAGCGGAAACGTTGGGCGAAAGGAAATTATGAAGTTGTTCTCTCGAACTTTAAGCATTTATTTGGCAGAGCAAACTGGCGCGTTAAACTAGAAGTCTTTAACTATTCTTGTGTTTTCTTTTGGTTTAACTTTGCTATTGTTCTTTCGGATTTGATTTTCCTAGCGAATGTGCTAGCGATCTGTCTTAATCTTTTCTTCCCAGATGTCAGAATTCCATTTGCTTTTGATGCGGATAATATCTACATCGCCCAGCTCATGCTCTTCAACTGGATTCTCATGATTGGTCTCTATTTGATGCAAATTATGACGGCATTAGCAAGTCAGTTTGGACAAGCGACTACAAAACAAATCTGGTTAGCCTTGGTAGCCTATTTTTCTTACGCACAGATGTTTATCGTTGTATCCATTGATTCCATTTCTTCAATCGTGCTGGACAAAGTACTCCGCCGAAAAGAAACTAAGTGGGTTAAAACCAAGCGATTTGCAGGATAGGAGGATTTATGAAAACGAATAAAATAAAATATATATGGTTTGTGCTCATCCTTTCTATCTTCTGTTTAACCTTGTTTTTGGCAAGAGGAAGGAGTAAAGTCGAGATGCGCAATCGAATTTACAGCCAATGGAGCCAACAGTTCCTTGTTACAAAAGACGATCAGTCTTATGTTCGTACGACGAGTGATTCGGAGGGAACAACAGTTCTATCTGAAGCCCAAAGTTACGGCATGCTCATAACGGTTTTAGCAGCTCAAAAAGGGCAAGCAACACAAGCAGATTTTGAGGGTCTTTATCGCTATTACCAAAATCATCGTATCGAGGGAACACAGTTGATGTCTTGGAAGCAAGTGATCACAAATGGTATCGAAACGGTTGAGAAGCAAAACGCAACTGATGGAGATTTCTACATCACTTATTCTTTGATTGAAGCTGCCAAGCAGTGGCCAGATAAGGCGCAGGAATACCAAGAGCAAGCTAAAAAAATCTTAGAAGATATTCTTCGATACAATTACAATGAAGAGACAGGTGTTTTAACAGTAGGAAACTGGGCAAACAAGGATTCCGATTATTATTACTTGATGCGGACGTCTGATACTCTTCCTCACTATTTCCAGTCTTTCTACGACCTGACTGGAAACAAACAATGGCTAGATATTAAAGATAAAATGCTTGGGCAATTGGAGCAAATCAGTTCTCATTCTGATACGGGTCTCTTGCCAGACTTTATCTGGGCTGAGAAGTCAGGGGCACATCTTGTTGATGCCAACACAATCGAATCTCAATATGATGGAGCGTATTCTTATAACGCTTGTCGTTTGCCTTATCACTTGTCACAGAGCCAAGATGAAAGAAGTCAAAAACTTGTTCAAAAGATGATGAATTTCTTTATGAAAGAACAGCACATTTATGCTGGATATGACTTGAACGGAACGGCCCTTAATCAATACCAGGCAGGTAGTTTCTTGGCACCGATTACCTACGCGTCTGACAGGGGAGAAGGTTATCTGAAACTTCTTCAGCAAAATAAATACATTTTCACACAAGATTTACCTTTGGACAACTACTATGATGCAACGATGATTACCATGATTGCTCTAGAGATGTTTTAGGATGAAAAGAGAGGGCTAGTTTTTCTGGCTCTCTTTTTAATAGGATTTTCATCTTTTTTCAAAAAAGGAATTTCATCAGCTTTATGGTATAATGGAAAGAGTGATGGAAAAGAGGTAGAGAGATGGATGCGAAATTAAAATACAAGGCAAAGAAGATTAAAATCGTCTTTTTTGATATTGATGATACCTTGCGTACGTCAAAGACAGGTTTTATTCCAGCTACAATTCCCACTGTCTTTAAACAGTTGCGTGAAAAAGGAATTTTAACAGGAATTGCCTCTGGGCGCGGTATTTTCGGTGTCGTTCCAGAGATTCGTGAGCTCAATCCAGACTTTTTTGTAACTCTGAATGGGGCTTATATAGAAGATAAAAAAGGCCAGGTCATTTATCAACATCAGATTGACAAGTCAGATGTTGAAGAGTATATCTCTTGGACTAAGCGAGAGGGAATTGAATATGGCTTGGTTGGCAGTCATGATGCCAAACTCTCCACGCGAACAGAACTGATCAGTGAGGCTATTGATCCGATTTATCCGAACTTGGATGTGGATCCTGACTTCCATGAAAAAGCAGACATATACCAGATGTGGACCTTTGAAGATAAAGGGGATGGCTTGCACTTACCAGAGTCTTTATCAGATAAACTTCGCATGGTGCGTTGGCATGAACATTCATCTGATATCGTGCCGATTTCAGGATCCAAAGCAACTGGTGTAGCCAAGGTGATAGAACATCTAGGCTTAAAACCAGAGAATGTCATGGTCTTTGGGGATGGTCTCAATGACTTGGAACTCTTTGATTATGCTGGAATCAGTATTGCTATGGGTGTTTCCCATGATAAAATCAAAGAAAAAGCAGATTATATTACAAAAACAGTAGAAGAAGATGGCATTTTTGATGCTTTAGAAGGATTTGGTATGGTAGAAAAAGAATTGCATTTCCCACAAGTAGAAATTGAAACAGTAGAAGGTCCTCTTGCGACCATTAAGACAAATCACGGAGACTTGCGTATCAAGCTCTTCCCTGAACATGCTCCTAAAACAGTGGCTAACTTTGTTGCTCTGTCAAAAGATGGTTACTATGATGGTGTCATTTTCCACCGAATTATCAAGGACTTTATGATCCAAGGTGGAGACCCAACTGGTACTGGTATGGGGGGCGAGTCAATCTACGGTGACTCTTTTGAAGATGAATTTTCTGAAGAACTCTATAATATCCGTGGTGCCCTTTCTATGGCCAATGCGGGCCCAAATACCAATGGTAGCCAGTTCTTTATCGTGCAAAACCAACACTTGCCGTACTCTAAGAAAGAGATTGCGCGTGGTGGCTGGCCTGAACCGATCGCTGAGATTTATGCAGAACAAGGTGGAACTCCTCACCTTGACCGTCGTCATACTGTTTTCGGGCAGTTGCTAGATGCTGAATCTTTTGCGGTCTTGGATGCCATTGCAGCTGTTGAGACTGGTGCAATGGACAAACCAGTTGAAGATGTAGTAATTGAAACGATTGAAATTGAGGACTAGAATGAAAATTGGTGATAAGCTGACTGGGCGTATTACAGGAATTCAGCCCTACGGTGCCTTTGTTGAGTTAGAGACAGGGGTGACAGGGCTGATTCACATCTCGGAGATTCGGACGGGATTTATTGAAAATATCTATGACATTTTAAAAATTGGCGATGAAGTTCAAGTTCAGGTGGTGGATTTTGACGAATACACTGGAAAGGCTAGTCTTTCTATCCGTACTCTGGAAGAGGAAAAACATCAATTGCCAAGACGGAGACGTTTTTCAAATGATCGGATCAAGCACGGTTTTGCACCACTTGCCCGAATGATGCCTGTTTGGACGCGTGAGGCACTGGAGCATTTAAAGAAGAAGCCATAAATACGATTATCTAAATCATTTGTAATATTAACATTATTTGTTATAATAAAAGTATGAAAGAAGAACAATTATTAAAACCAGGAGAGCGAATCAATCAGCTCTTGTCGACAGATATCAAGATCATTCAAAATAGAGAGGTGTTTAGCTATTCGGTGGATAGTGTTCTTTTATCACGCTTTCCTCGCTTCCCTAAACGGGGTTTAATTGTGGACTTTTGTGCTGGAAATGGTGCAGTGGGACTTTTTGCTAGTTCACGTACTCAGGCGCGGATAATATCTGTAGAGATTCAGGAGCGCTTGGCGGATATGGCAGAGCGTTCGGTTCAGTTGAATGGCTTGGAAGAGCAGATGCAGGTCATCTGTGATGATTTGAAAAATATGCCTGCCCACATTCAGGGAAGTAAGGTGGATATGATTTTGTGCAATCCGCCTTATTTTAAGGTGGATCCGCATTCCAATCTGAACGAGAGTGAACATTACCTTCTGGCCAGACACGAAATTACGACTAACCTGAAAGAAATTTGCCGTAGTGCTCAGAGTATTCTCAAGTCTAATGGGCGTTTGGCCATGGTTCATCGTCCAGATCGTCTCTTGGATATCTTAAACATGCTTCAACGCCATAATTTAGCTCCTAAGCGCCTGCAATTTGTCTATCCTAAACGTGAGAAGGAGGCCAATATGCTCTTAATCGAAGCTATCAAGGATGGCTCGACCAGTGGCTTCAAGGTCTTACCACCGCTCATTGTTCACAATGACGATGGTTCCTATACACCAGAAATTCAAGAGATTTACTATGGATCATAAAGCCTATATGTATGTGGTGGAGTGTCGCGACGGTTCTTACTATACGGGCTATACAACAGATGTGAAGAGGCGCCTTGCCGTTCATAATAGTGGTAAGGGAGCCAAGTATACCCGAGCTCGCTTGCCAGTCAAACTCATCTATGTAGAGGGTTTTGCCAGTAAGGAAGAAGCCATGTCTGCCGAAGCTCTCCTTAAACGCAAGAAAAGACCACAGAAAGAACGATTTTTATCTGAAAATCAAGAGAAAAATCTAGTCAACCATATTGATGTCTAACGAGGAGTCTTTTGGCTCCTCTTACTTTTGTCAAAAGAGGAAAAAAGTGCTACAATAAGATGAATAAATTTAAAGAGGTATTATCATGTCTAAGATTCTAGTATTTGGTCACCAAAATCCAGACTCAGATGCCATCGGGTCATCTGTAGCCTTTGCTTATCTTGCAAAAGAGGCTTATGGATTGGACACAGAAGCAGTAGCACTTGGAACTCCAAATGAAGAAACAGCCTTTGTTTTGAACTATTTTGGTGTAGAAGCACCACGCGTCATCACATCTGCTAAAGCAGAAGGTGCAGAGCAAGTTATCTTAACTGACCACAATGAATTCCAACAATCTGTATCAGATATCGCTGAAGTAGAAGTTTACGGTGTTGTGGACCACCACCGTGTGGCTAACTTTGAAACTGCCAGCCCACTTTACATGCGCTTGGAACCAGTTGGATCAGCTTCATCTATTGTTTACCGCATGTTCAAAGAACATGGTGTAGCTGTTCCTAAAGAAATCGCAGGATTGATGCTTTCAGGTTTGATTTCAGATACCCTTCTTTTGAAATCACCAACAACACACCCATCTGATAAAGTGATTGCGCCTGAATTGGCTGAATTAGCTGGTGTCAACTTGGAAGAGTACGGTTTGGCTATGCTGAAAGCTGGTACAAACTTGGCTAGTAAATCTGCTGAAGAATTGATTGATATCGATGCTAAGACATTTGAACTCAACGGAAATAAGGTTCGTGTTGCCCAAGTTAATACAGTTGATATTGCTGAAGTCTTGGAACGCCAAGCTGAAATCGAAGCAGCAATGCAAGCGGCTAATGCAGCAAACGGCTACTCAGACTTTGTCTTGATGATTACAGACATCGTCAACTCAAACTCAGAAATTTTGGCTCTTGGATCAAACATGGACAAGGTGGAAGCTGCCTTCAACTTCAAACTTGAAAACAACCACGCTTTCCTTCCAGGTGCTGTTTCACGTAAGAAACAAGTGGTGCCTCAGTTGACTGAAAGCTTTAATGGGTAATTCTTAATGAATATTTGGAACTGTTAATTTGACTATTTATAGAAGGTGATAGCATGATGCGATTGATTGAAGGACTGCGCTTTTTGGTTGAGGTTGTGGCAATCCTTGGTCTTTTCTCCGTGTCTGTGATACAAATTTCTTGGCTGGAAAAATTCCTATTTTTTCTTCTAGCAGTTCTATTAATCTTATTTTGGGCGCGATATATGGCACCAAAATCTCCACATGCTTTTAAAAAATGGCATCGCCTCGTTGCTGAGACATCGATTTTTATTTTAGTTAGTGGTAGTTTTTGGCATTTGTATGGATTGCAAATAGGAATCCTATACTTAGCTCTGTCTTTTGGAAGTTTGGGTCTGCTTTATTATTTTCAGCTAGAGTGATTCTTATAATATATTTAATGAATTATTTAAATGGTAATTATTTGACTGGAGATTGACACGAGAAAACAGTGTTTTCCATATAGCTAAAGGGGTTTCGGCTCCTTTTTTTCTAGGAGAGAAAGATGTTAGAAAATGGTGATTTGATTTTTGTGAAGGACCTTTCAGATATGGGGCAGGCCATCCTGGCTTCTACCGGTAACTATAGTCATGTAGCCATTTTTTTGGACGGTTTCATCTACCATGCTAGTGGGCAAGCTGGTGTCATTTGTCAAGAACCAGCTGATTTTTTTGAACCAACTCATCTCTACGATCTTTATGTCTATCCAGAGCTGGAAGCTGACTTGGTAAAGGAGAGAGCTAGCAAACATTTGGGTGCACCCTATAATGCCTCTTTTTATCCGGATGGGAATGGCTTTTATTGCTCCCAGTATATCGCTGAAATCCTACCGATTTTTGAAACTATTCCCATGAAATTTGGTGATGGGGAGCAGGAGATTAGTGATTTTTGGAGGGAATATTACAGGAAACTCAAATTTCCTGTGCCTCTGAATCAGCCAGGGACCAATCCTAGTCAACTAGCAGCATCCCCTCTTTTAGAATGTAAAGAAAGGAATCTTCATGATTCAGATTTTTAATCCCTCTCGTTTGACTCGGCAGCCATTTTTTATAGATTTGGTGGACTATCTGGACCAGCATGACGATGTGATCCTTCGAGAAATCAAGGCCCAGTTTCCAGATGTAGCAGTTGATAAACTCATGGAAGAGTATATTAAGGCCGGTTTGATCCGAAGGGACAACAAACGCTATTTTCTCAATCTCTCTTTTCTAGAATCGATAGACAATCTAACCCTTGACCAAGAAATTTTTATCAGAGAGGACAGTCCAGTTTATCATGCTCTGTTAGAGAAGACTTTTGAGACAGAATTGCGCAATCAAACCAATGCTGCCATTTTAGTCGAATCTACAGATTTTGCTAGAGAAAAGATGACCCTGTCTAATTATTTCTACAAGGTCAAGAATCAATATCCTTTGACAGAAAAGCAGCAGGAACTCTATGCCATTTTGGGAGATGTCAATCCTGAGTATGCCCTCAAGTATATGACGACCTTTTTACTGAAGTTTCTCAAAAAAGACCAGCTGATACAGAAACGCCGTGATATCTTCGTTGAGAGTCTAGTCGTCTTGGGCTATGTTGTGCAAAACGAAGAAGGGAAGTATGAGTTGGCTGTTGACTTTGACAAGGAACGATTGACTTTCTATTTACCTTAATTGCTTCATTTTGAGCAGATTGTTTGACTTTGCTAAAGAATAAGCATAAACTAAATGTAAGCGATAACCATTATCGTATTAAAACAAAAGGAGACAGAGCTATGTCACTTGAAAATAAATTGGATCAAGCAACTGGTGCTATCAAAGAAGGATTTGGTAAAGTTACTGGCGATAGCAAGACAGAAGCAGAAGGCGCTGTAGAAAAAACAGTTGCGAAAGCAAAAGAAGTAGTTGAAGATGCTAAAGGTGCTGTAGAAGGTGCCGTTGAAGGTCTTAAAAATTCATTTAAGAAAGAAGACTAAAAAAATCAAGGGAATGCTTCCCTTGATTTTTTTATAGATAACGTTCTGCGATAGCCGCATCTCCAGGATAATCTTCTTTCTTTCCTTGGACGATCTGGTAGCAATCAGCTCCCTTACCAGCAATAATCACGGCATCGAGTTCTTGATTTGTGATGGCCATAGCTGCCTTGATGGCTTGTTCACGATCGACAATCTTTTCAACAGGATGACTGATATAGCTACTGATTTCTTCAGCAATGGTCATTGGATCTTCATAGTTGGGGTCATCCGCAGTTAGAAAGACTTGAATTTCAGGATGTTGATCGAGAAGGAGTCCAAAGTCTTTGCGACGACTTTCACCCTTGTTTCCAGTCGAACCGAGAACCAGAGCGATCTTTCCAGTTTGATGGGTTTCAACAACAGAAATCAGTTTTTTCAGACTGTCACCATTGTGAGCATAGTCTATGAAGACCTTGGCTCCATTTTTCTGAGTGAGAACTTCCATACGTCCAGGGACGCGGGTTGCAGCGATCCCTTTTTTGATATCTTCAAGACTGGCACCTAGACGAAGACAGGCAAGTCCTGCAGCAACGGCATTTTCTTGATTGAAGTGACCGATGAGTTGGATATCATAATCACCAGCGAGTTTACCTGTAGCGGAAAAGCTAAAGGCTTTGGAGTTCTCGATTTGGTTACTTGACTGGCTACCATAGAAGTCATGTTCTTGATCTTCCACTTGTTCTTTCAATACAGAAAAGTGGTCCATGTCGCTGTTAATGACAACTGCTCGGCTATTTTTCATCAAGAGACGTTTGTGGTAGAAGTAATCTTCAAAGCTAGGATGCTCAATCGGACCGATATGGTCAGGAGTGATGTTAAGAAAGACACCTACATCAAAGGTCAGACCATAGACTCGATGAACAAGATAGGCTTGGCTAGAGACTTCCATTACAAGATGGGTTCTTCCATTCTTAACAGCCTGAGCCATCATGTCAAAAAGATCGATATTTTCAGGCGTTGAGAAGGAAGATTTAAAGAAGGTCTCGCCATCCAGAGTTGTGTTCATAGTTGACAAGAGGGCTGTTGGGTAGCGTTGAGATAGGATGTGGTAAGCAAAGTAAGCTGCTGTTGTCTTTCCTTTGGTCCCTGTGAAAGCGAGAATTTTGAGTTTTTTTTGTGGATTGCCATAGAATTCCATCGCAATTAAACTCATGGCTTTTTTGATATCGTTCACAACGATGACGGGGATACCGACTTCGTAGTCCTTTTCTGCGACATACCAAGCTAAGCCCTGACTTATAGCGGATAGGAGGTATTCTTTTTTAAAGGCAGCACCTTTTGCAAAAAAAAGAGTGCCTTCTTTTACTTTTCTGCTGTCGTAACTGATGCTATCAAAAACAACCTCACTGTAGTTGTAGTGGTAATGTCCTTGATCAATAATCTCGCGAAAAAGGCCATCTTTCTTGAAAATATCTAATACGGTTTCAATCTTAATCATACTTTCTATTATAAACTTCAAGCCCGAATTTTACAAGTAACAAGGAAAAGTTTATAATGGAAGATAAGGAACTTTTCCTAGTTATCAAAATTGAATGAGGAAGCTATGTCTAACGAAAACAATCACCAGCAAGCCCAGATGTTGCGAGGGACTGCTTGGCTAACAGCTAGTAACTTTATTAGTCGCCTCCTTGGTGCTATCTACATTATTCCCTGGTATATCTGGATGGGGACCTATGCAGCTAAGGCAAACGGACTCTTTACCATGGGGTATAACATTTACGCCTGGTTCTTGCTGATTTCGACAGCGGGTATCCCCGTTGCGGTCGCCAAACAAGTGGCTAAGTACAATACCATGCGAGAAGAAGAGCATAGCTTTGCCTTGATTCGGAGTTTCTTAAGCTTTATGACGGGCTTGGGCTTAGTCTTTGCCTTGGTCTTGTATCTCTTTTCTCCCTGGTTAGCAGATTTGTCAGGTGTGGGGAAAGACCTGATTCCCATCATGCAGAGCTTGGCTTGGGCGGTCTTGATTTTCCCATCTATGAGTGTCATCAGAGGATTCTTCCAAGGGATGAATAACCTGAAACCCTATGCTATGAGTCAAATCGCCGAGCAGGTAATCCGTGTTATCTGGATGTTGATGGCAACCTTCTTCATTATGAAGATGGGTTCTGGTGACTACTTATCAGCCGTTACCCAATCGACCTTTGCGGCCTTTGTGGGGATGGTGGCAAGTTTTGCAGTCTTGATTTATTTCCTTGCCCAAGAAGGTTTGCTTAAAAGAGTTTTTGAAACACGGGATAAGATCAATAGTAAGCGACTCTTAGTCGATACCATCAAGGAAGCCATTCCCTTTATCCTGACAGGATCAGCCATTCAACTCTTCCAAATCTTAGACCAGATGACCTTTATCAATAGTATGAAGTGGTTTACTAACTACAGCAATGAAGACTTGGTTGTCATGTTTTCTTATTTCTCAGCCAATCCTAATAAAATTACTATGATTTTAATCTCTGTGGGAGTTTCAATCGGGAGTGTCGGCTTGCCGCTGTTGACGGAAAACTATGTAAAAGGCGACTTGCAGGCGGCGGCTCGCCTAGTCCAAGATAGCCTTACCATGCTCTTCTTATTTCTACTGCCTGCAACGGTTGGAGTGGTCATGGTAGGGGAGCCTCTTTATACAGTTTTTTACGGTAAGCCAGATAGTCTGGCCATGGGCTTATTTGTCTTTGCAGTTTTGCAGTCTACTATCCTAGGCTTGTATATGGTCTTGTCTCCTATGCTTCAGGCCATGTTCCGAAACCGCAAGGCAGTTCTATACTTCATCTATGGTTCCATTGCTAAGATTGTCTTGCAATTGCCAACCATTGCTATTTTCCATAGCTATGGTCCCTTGATTTCAACGACTATCGGTTTGATTATTCCGAATGTCCTGATGTACCGAGACATCTGCCAGGTAACGGGTGCTCGTCGAAAGATTATATTGAAGCGAACCATTTTGATTACCATCTTGACCCTTGTCATGTTTATCCTAGTTGGCTTCTTGCAGTGGCTACTCGGTTTTGTCTTCCAACCAAGTGGACGTTTTTGGAGTTTCCTTTATGTGGCTCTCATCGGAGGGCTTGGAGGAGGTCTTTATGGTTTGATGAGCCTACGGACACGACTCTTAGACAAGATAATCGGCAAAGCTCAAGCAGACCGGCTACGTACACGATTGAAAATATCGTAAAAAGATTTATAAATAAAAGTAATGAATTTAACCTTTCTTTAACAGAAAGGTTTTTATACTACATTTTTCTTAAAAAAAGAGAACTTTTTCTAAAATCAAGAGCAAAAAATATGTTTTTTTAAGTTTTTCTTTAGAAATTACTTGACTAAATAAAACTAAAGCTGTATAATAAGACAAAACTTTTAAACAGGAGGTTCTGGAAATGAAAAAGTCTAAGGCCAAGTATCTGACACTTGCAAGTGTCGTGTTAAGCGCTGGTATTCTACTGAGCGCATGTGGAAATTCAAGTAGCGCTTCTAAAACATATAACTATGTTTATTCGAGCGATCCATCTAGTTTGAACTATCTTGCAGAAAACCGTGCAACAACCAATGACATCGTGACCAATTTGGTGGATGGGTTGATGGAAAATGACCAATACGGTAACTATGTTCCATCGTTGGCAGAGGATTGGACTGTTTCTCAGGACGGTTTGACCTATACTTACAAATTGCGTAAGGATGCAAAATGGTATACTTATGAGGGTGAAGAATACGCCCCTGTAACGGCCCAAGACTTTGTGACAGGTTTGAAATATGCTGCTGATAAAAAATCCGAAGCCTTGTACCTGGTTCAAGACTCTGTAGCAGGTTTGGATGACTATATCAACGGGAAAACAAGTGACTTTTCAACTGTCGGTGTTAAGGCGATTGACGACCAAACAGTTCAGTACACTTTGACACGTCCAGAATCTTATTGGAATTCTAAAACAACTTCAACCATTCTCTTCCCTGTCAATGCAGATTTCTTAAAATCAAAAGGGGATGACTTTGGTAAGGTAGACCCTTCTAGTATTTTGTACAATGGACCTTTCTTAATGAAATCGTTTGTTTCAAAATCTGTTATCGAATTCAAGAAAAATCCCAACTACTGGGATGAAAAAAATGTCTTTGTGGATGGTGTGAAATTGGCCTATTATGATGGTAGTGACCAAGATGCACTAGCACGTAACTTCGTAGAAGGAGTCTATAGCTACGCGCGTCTCTATCCAAATAGCTCAAGCTTTGAAGGAATTAAAGAGAAGAACAAGGATAACATCATCTATAGTATGCAAAATGCAACTTCTTATTACTTGAACTTCAACTTGGACAGAAAATCTTATAACTTCACTTCTAAGTCCTCAGATATCGAAAAGAAATCAACCCAAGAAGCAGTTCTGAATAAAAACTTCCGTCAAGCCTTTAACTATGCATACAACCGTACAGCCTATGGAGCACAATCTCAAGGGGAGGACGGAGCAACAAAGATTATTCGTAACTTGGTTGTACCTCCAACATTTGTAAGCATCAACGGAAAAGACTTTGGCGATGTTGTTTCAGAAAAGATGGTCAACTATGGCCAAGAATGGCAAGGAATCAATTTTGCGGACGCGCAAGACCCATACTACAATCCTGATAAAGCTAAGGCTAAATTTGCAGAAGCTAAGAAAGAATTGGAAGCTAAGGGTGTGCAATTCCCAATCCACTTGGATGTATCAGTTGACCAATCAGCTAAAAAAGGTGTACTTGAAGCGAGCTCTTTGAAACAATCCATCGAATCTGTTCTAGGAGCTGAGAATGTGGTTATCGATATCCAACAGATATCAACAGATGACTTTAACAACTCTAGTTACCTCGCTCAAACTGCAGCTCAAAAAGATTTTGATATCTATAATGGCGGTTGGAGTGCGGACTACTTGGATCCATCAAGTTATCTTGATATCTTAAATGTCAATAACGGTGGTATGTTGCAAAACATTGGTCTAGAACCAGGTGAGGTCAATGACAAGGCTAAGGCAGTTGGTCTGGATACTTACACTCAAATGTTAGAAGAAGCGAACAAGGAGCAAGAACCAGCAAAACGTTATGAAAAATATGCTGAAATTCAAGCTTGGCTCGTTGATAGCGCCCTTGCAATTCCAAACGTTTCTCAGGGTGGAACACCGACCTTGAGAAAGACAGTTCCATTCTCATCACCATTCTCACAAGCTGGAAATAAGGGTGTCGAATCATACAAGTATCTCAAGTTACAAGATAAGACTGTAACGACTGATGAGTATGAAAAAGCTAAAGAAAAATGGCTGAAAGAAAAAGAAGAATCAAATAAAAAAGCCCAAGAAGAACTGGCAAAACACGTTAAATAACCAGTCTATTCAACAGGAAAAACGATAGTTTCTCAAGGAACTATCGTTTTTATATAGTTTGAAACTATAACTAGCTCTTGAAAACAAGAAAATGAGTTAGTAAAAATAAGTGGTACAATAGTTACTATAGATTTGGAGGTATTGTATGAGCAAAGAACTACACATCAACACAATTTTGGCCCAGGCTGGGATCAAGTCAGATGAGGCTACAGGTGCCTTGGTAACACCGCTTCATTTTTCAACCACTTATCAGCATCCGGAGTTCGGTCAGTCTACGGGATTTGACTATACTCGTACCAAAAACCCAACTCGCAGTAAGGCGGAGGAAGTCTTGGCGGCAATCGAATCAGCAGACTATGCCCTAGCGACAAGCTCAGGTATGGCTGCGATTGTACTAGCTTTTAGTGTTTTTCCAGTAGGAAGTAAAGTCTTGGCTGTGCGTGATCTTTATGGAGGCTCTTTCCGTTGGTTCAACCAAGTGGAGCAAGAAGGCCGTTTCCATTTTACCTATGCCAATACAGAAGAAGAGCTAATTGCTGAGTTAGAGAAAGATGTGGATGTTCTCTATATCGAAACACCAACCAATCCCTTGATGTTGGAATTTGATATTGCAAAACTTACAAAACTTGCTCATACCAAAGGTGCCAAGGTAGTGGTGGACAATACCTTCTACAGTCCAATTTACCAACGTCCGATTGAAGATGGTGCGGATATCGTTCTTCATTCTGCTACCAAGTATCTAGCAGGGCACAATGATGTTTTAGCTGGGGTGGTTGTGACTAATAGTTTAGAACTATATGAACAACTGTTCTACAATCTCAATACGACTGGTGCTGTTTTGTCGCCGTTTGATAGTTATCAGTTGATTCGTGGTCTTAAGACCTTGTCTCTGCGTATGGAGCGTTCGACAGCTAATGCACGAGAAATTGTGACCTATCTGAAAGGTTCACCTGCAGTCAAGGAAGTTCTCTATACAGGACGTGGAGGCATGATTTCCTTTAAAGTAGTGGACGAAAAACGTATTCCTCATATTTTAAATAGCTTGAAAGTATTCTCTTTTGCGGAAAGTTTGGGTGGGGTAGAGAGTCTGATCACCTATCCGACAACTCAGACTCATGCGGATATTCCAGCAGAAGTGCGCCATTCCTATGGCTTAACAGATGACCTCTTGCGTTTATCCATTGGAATTGAGGATGCTAGAGATTTGATTGCGGACTTGCGCCAAGCTTTGGAAGGATAAGATAGATATGGGAAAATATGATTTTACAAGCCTGCCCAATCGTTTTGGGCACCATACCTATAAATGGAAAGAAGCGGAAGCTGATCGCGAAGTTCTACCAGCCTGGATAGCAGATATGGACTTTGTGGTTTTGCCTGAGGTTCGACAAGCTGTACAAGCCTACGCAGATCAGTTGGTCTATGGCTATACCTATGCCAGTGATGCTTTGATTGAGTCGGTTCAGGACTGGGAAGCTACACAACACGGCTATCACTTTGACAAGGATGCCCTCGTCTTTATAGAGGGAGTGGTACCAGCCATTTCAACAGCTATTCAAGCCTTTACAAAAGAAGGAGAGGCTGTTCTGATTAACACACCGGTCTATCCACCTTTTGCCCGCAGTGTCAAACTGAACAATCGCAGATTGATTACCAATTCTTTGGTGGAAAAGGATGGGCTGTTTGAGATTGACTTTGACCAGTTGGAGAAGGAATTGGTGGAAGAGGATGTGAAGCTTTATATCCTTTGCAATCCCCACAATCCTGGTGGACGTGTTTGGGAAAAGGAAGTGTTAGAAAAGATTGGGCATCTCTGCCAAAAACATGGTGTTTTGTTGGTTTCAGATGAGATTCACCAAGATTTGGCACTCTTTGGTCACAAACACCAGTCTTTTAATACCATTGATCCTGCTTTTAAAGACTTCGCCCTTATCTTGAGCAGTGCCACTAAGACCTTTAATATTGCTGGGACCAAGAATTCCTATGCAGTTATTGAAAATCCCAAGCTTCGTGTTGCTTTCCAAAAACGCCAGTTGGCCAATAACCAGCATGAAATCTCAGGCTTGGGTTATTTGGCGACAGAAGCTGCCTACCGTTATGGTAAGGACTGGTTAGGAGAGTTAAAAGAAGTCATCGAGGACCACATTAACTATGTAGTGGATGTTTTGGGCAACGAAACCAAGATTAAGGTCATGAAACCACAAGGTACCTACTTGATCTGGCTTGATTTTTCAGCCTATGACCTAACGGATGACCGCTTGCAAGAGCTTTTGAAGAATGAAGCCAAGGTTATCTTGAACCGAGGTTTGGACTTTGGAGAGGAGGGAACTCTTCATGCCCGCCTCAATGTTGCTATGCCTAAAACACTTTTGGAAGAAGTTTGCCAACGCATCGTGACCACTTTTGATACACTTTAAAATCGAGCCTTCTAGGAGAAAAGTCTTCCTAGAAGGCTATTTTCATAGGGGAAAATGTGGTATAATGAAAAGATAAGATAAAGGGGTAACTATGGCTAAATTGATTCCAGGAAAGTTGCGCATGGAGGGTGTTACTCTCTATGAGACAGGCAACATTGAGATTATCAAGGAAAAAGGAAATCGCCTCTATACTCGTGTGGCGGGAGAAGACTTGCGCTACAGTTTAGAGGATGATCTTGTTTTTTGTGCTTGTGATTTTTTCCAAAAAAGAGGTTACTGTCTTCACCTCGCAGCGCTTGAGCATTATCTGAAGAACGATGAAGAAGGCCAGGTGATTTTACAAGCCTTAGAAAAAGGACATGAAGAGCAAGAAGAGGTCGAAACCAAGGTTAGTTTTGGTGGTAGTTTTTTGGAGCGTATTCAACCTCAGAAGAGAGAGAAAATCTACACTTTGTCGGCTCAAGGCCAGGTAGAAGCTGGAACCAATCGTCTCCTTTGGACTCTCCGAATCGGTTTAGTTGATAGTCAAAAATATTATGTCATTCGTGACATCCCTCTCTTTTTGAAGGTCTTAGTCCTTCGAAAATCATATATGATTGGGAAACACTATGAAAATGACTTGTCTTGGGATGCTTTTGATACAGCTAGTCAAGAAGTTCTTACTTTTTTATGTGGCTTGATTGAGGAGGGACTGAGTCAAGACCTCTTTTTCCCCAATCAAGGTCGTCACCTCTTTTTCCCTCTGACCTTTTTTGAACAGGGAGTGGAGTTGCTGATGAATTTGGAGGATTTTCATTTCGAACATCAGATTACTAGTTATGAAAATCTTCTCTTTCATGATTTAGATCCAGATGCAGAACTGTTCTCTTTTTCCGTGCAGGAGTATCCTGATTATTTTGAGATGGAGATTTCTGAAAGTGAGCGAATCAACGTATTCTATGGGGGAGCGGTTCTCTTTCGTAAGGGGAATCTTTATCTCTTAAATCCTAAACAAATCAGCCTCCTAAAGGAAATCAAGGAGCTTCCTCAGGAGGAAAGAGGGAGAAAATGCCTCCAGTTTGACAACAGTGATCGTGACCGTCTGGCTGCCTGTCTGCCTTTGTTTGGACAGCTGGGCACAGTTTCTGCTCCTGAGCGCTTGCAAATCAGACCCTTTTCACCAATCTTTTACTTTGATAGGGAGGATGACGGCCGCATCCGCTTGAATATTCAGTTTGACTATGGAGATGTTAAGGTAACTAGTCGTCAACAGCTGGAACAATTACCATTTTCAAGCGATGCCGTCTTGGAAAACCAGCTATTTCAAGTCTGTTTAGGGGCTGGTTTTGAGGCTGATTTTCAGTCTTGGAGACAGGCTTTGAAGCCAGAAGTGGTTTATTCTTTCTTTCACCATACGATTCCAGCTTTTGAGAAGTTGGGTCAGGTTTTCTTGTCTGATGAGATGAATCAGCTCTACAGCGTCCAAGCTCCTCAGGTTCAGATTGAGTCCAAGGGAGGACTGTTGGAAATTCAATTTGATTTCCAAGGGATTGCCCAAGAAGAGATTGATCAAGCTCTTAAAGCCCTGACCAGCAATCAGGATTTCTATATCAGCTCTTCTGATCAAGTGTACTTTTTTGATGAGGAAACCAAGCAGATTCGTCAAAATTTGCAGGAACTGGGGGTTGAGCTAAAAGATGGTTCTTTCCAAGCGCGAAAATCTCTGGCTTATAGCCTTTCTCAGCTTTTTGAAGGTCGAAACAGGATCTCTTTCTCGGAAGAATTTCAGCATTTAGCTCATGATTTGACTCATCCAGAGGATTTTCCTTTGGGAGATATACGGGTGCAGGCGAGTTTGAGAGACTATCAGGAAAAGAGTGTTCGTTGGCTCCAGATGCTTCATCACTATGGCTTTGGTGGCATCCTAGCCGATGATATGGGACTGGGAAAAACACTGCAAACTATTGCTTTTTTGACTAGTCAGGTGACAGAAGATGGTCGGGTCTTGATTTTGGCTCCGTCAGGTTTGATCTACAATTGGGCAGATGAATTTAGGAAATTTGCCCCACAGTTGGATTTGGCTGTCGTTCATGGTTTGAAAGCGAATCGAGAAGCAATTCTTTCTGAAAATCACCAAATCTATGTGACTAGCTATGCCACCTTTCGTCAAGACAGCGAGCTTTATCAAGAGATGGCTTTTGATTTTCTCTTCTTAGATGAAGCTCAGGTCATGAAAAATGCCCAAACCAAGATTGCTCAGAGTTTGCGCCAGTTTGTGGTGCCAGCAGTTTTTGCTTTGTCAGGTACACCCATCGAAAATCATTTAGGAGAGTTGTGGTCTATCTTCCAAATTGTGCTTCCGGGGCTCTTACCAAGTAAAAAGGAGTTTATGAAATTACCGGCTGACCGAGTCGCGCAGTTTATCAAGCCTTTCGTCATGAGGCGTAAGAAAGAAGAAGTTCTTACAGAACTACCTGACCTGATCGAAGTCGTCTATAAAAATGAACTGGAAGACCAACAGAAGGCCATCTATCTCGCCCAGTTGCAACAGATGCGAGACCGCCTAGCGCAAGTGACCGATCAAGAATTCCAGAGAAGCCGGGTAGAAATTTTATCTGGCCTCATGCGATTGCGCCAGATCTGCGATACGCCAGCCCTCTTCATGGACGATTACCAGGGAGCCAGTGGTAAACTCGATAGTCTCCGAGATTTATTGCTACAAGTGGCTGATGGTGGGCATCGGGTCTTGATTTTCTCCCAGTTCAAAGGAATGTTGGAAAAAATCGAGCAAGAACTCCCAGACTTGGGCTTGACTTCCTTCAAAATCACAGGTTCAACTCCAGCTCAAGACAGACAGGAGATGACCAAGGCCTTTAACCAAGGGGAGAGAGATGCCTTTCTCATCTCCCTTAAGGCGGGTGGTGTTGGTCTCAATCTAACGGGTGCTGATACCGTCATCCTAGTGGACCTCTGGTGGAATCCTGCGGTTGAAGCCCAAGCTATCGGACGTGCCCATCGTATGGGACAGGAGCAGAAGGTAGAGGTTTATCGCTTGATTACGAAAGGAACCATTGAAGAAAAAATTCAAGAACTTCAAGAACAGAAAAAGCATTTGGTTTCCCAAGTTTTAGATGGTACAGAGTCGCGTGCGAGCCTCAGTCTGGCAGAAATTCGTGAAATTTTGGGAATTTCTGAAGCCAGCACTTGAAAAATCAAGACAATACGCTATAATGAAGTGTTGAAAGGAAATACAAAATGAAACAAGATCGATTTCCATTGGTGTCAGATGATGAAATCATGCTGACCAAAATGCCAGTCATGGACTTGTACGATGAGTCAGACTTTATTAGCAATATCAAAGGTGATTACCGCGATAAGAACTATTTGGAATGGTCTCCTATCAATGAAGAAGAAACCGTAGTTTCTTCAGTGGTTAATAAGGAGTCAAAACCGAGCTCAGAACCCAAAAAAGTTGAAAAAACCTATGCTGAATTGGCTCGAGAAGAGGCGCGTGCGGACTTGAAAAAGAAACGTTCAGCCAAGTATTTGACTCAGGATGTTAGTCATACTAGACGACACAATGGTTCAACACTTGTTCGTCAAGGAAACCAACCAACAGCACCATTTCAAAAGGAAAATCCAGGTGAGTTTGCCAAATTTAGCAAAAACTTGAGACAGTCCCACTATATTTTAGCTGAAGAAGCTGGACAAGTAGTGACTCCGACTTTAGAAAATCAAGCTGGAAAAGCTAAAAAGAACAACTATGATTTTCTGAAGAAGAGCCAAATTTATAATAAAAAGAATAAGCAATCAGAACAGGAACGTCAGGTTGCCCAAGAGTTGAACCTGACAAGAATCACTGAATAAGGGAGAAAAACATGTCAAAGACATATCATTTTATTGGAATTAAAGGATCAGGGATGAGTGCCTTGGCCTTGATGTTGCACCAAATGGGACATAAGGTTCAAGGGTCAGATGTTGAAAAGTACTACTTTACACAACGTGGTTTAGAGCAAGCAGGAATTACCATTCTTTCGTTTGATGAAAAGAATTTGCAAGGTGATCTAGAAATTATCGCCGGGAATGCCTTCCGTCCAGATAATAACGTTGAAATCGCCTATGCGGATCAAAATGGTATCAGCTACAAACGTTACCATGAATTCCTAGGTAGCTTTATGCGCGACTTTGTCAGCATGGGAGTGGCAGGAGCTCATGGAAAAACTTCAACAACAGGTATGTTGTCACACGTCTTGTCTCACATCACAGATACCAGCTTCTTGATTGGTGACGGGACAGGTCGCGGCTCAGCAAATGCCAAATATTTTGTCTTTGAATCAGACGAATATGAGCGTCACTTCATGCCTTACCACCCAGAATACTCTATCATCACCAACATTGACTTTGACCATCCAGACTACTTTACAAGTCTAGAGGATGTTTTCAATGCCTTTAACGACTATGCCAAACAAATTACTAAAGGTTTGTTTGTATACGGTGAGGATGCTGAGTTGCGTAAAATCACAGCCAATGCGCCAATCTATTACTATGGTTTTGAAGCTGAGGGCAATGACTTTGTAGCTAGCGATCTTCTTCGTTCTACGACTGGTTCAACATTCACCGTTCATTTCCGTGGTCAAGAGTTGGGTCAATTCCACATTCCAACCTTTGGTCGTCACAATATTATGAATGCGACAGCTGTTATTGGTCTTCTTTACACAGCTGGTTTTGATTTGAACTTGGTCCGTGAACACTTGAAAACCTTTGCAGGTGTTAAGCGTCGTTTCACTGAGAAAATTGTCAATGATACAGTGATTATTGATGACTTTGCCCACCATCCAACAGAAATCATTGCGACCTTGGATGCGGCTCGTCAAAAATACCCAAGCAAGGAAATCGTGGCAATCTTCCAACCACATACTTTTACAAGAACCATTGCCTTGTTGGACGAATTTGCCCATGCTTTGAATCAAGCAGACGCCGTCTACCTAGCGCAAATCTATGGATCAGCTCGTGAGGTGGACCATGGTGATGTCAAAGTAGAAGACTTAGCCAATAAAATTAACAAGAAACACCAGGTTATCACTGTTGAAAATGTTTCTCCACTCCTAGACCATGATAATGCTGTTTACGTCTTTATGGGTGCTGGAGATATCCAAACCTATGAATATTCATTTGAACGTCTCTTGTCTAACTTGACAAGCAATGTCCAATAAGGAAAACAGATGGAAATTCCAATCACTATAAGGCAAGCTACCCTATCAGATTTAGAAGAAATGTTGGCGATTGAAGAAGCCAATCCTTCATCAGAAGAGACACTTAGCCACCAATCCTTAGAAGAGAGTATCCGCAAGACTGCGGGTACCTTTCTTGTAGCTGGGGATGAAAATCAGCTCGTGGGCTATGTTTTGGGAGAAGCTCAGTCTCTTCATCCCAAATGGATAGAAGTAAAATCCTTGACTATTCATCCTGACCATTGGGGACAGGGGCTGGGAACTCTTCTTCTTGCAGCCTTGAAACAGGTGACAGTCGAACTAGATTATCAAGGTATTCTTTTGCAGAGTCCTGATGAACTACTATCATATTTTGAAATGAATGGCTTTGTTGAAGAAGAAGTGACCGAGAGTCATTATGGCAGTGGCTCTGAATGGTATCTGATTTGGGGAAATCCCTTTTATCAGGAGGAAATATGAAAATCAGACAAGCAAGATTTTCGGATTTAGATCGGATTATAGAGATAGAGCTGGAGAATTTTTCACTGGAGGAAGCCATTCCTCGTTCGGTCTTTGAGGCCCATTTGCAGGAAATTCAGACCAGTTTTCTGGTAGCTGAAAAAGAGGGGAATATTCTTGGTTATATCGAAGGTCCAGTCGTCCCACACCGCCATCTACATGATCAGTCATTTACAGAAGAAATAAAAGACTATAGCCATCAACCTGGAGGTTATATTTCTGTGACTTGCCTATCTATTGCCAAGGAAGCACAAGCTTTGGGAGTGGGGAAAAGACTATTAAGGGCTTTGAAAGAAGTCGCTTTAGAACATGAGCGAGAGGGCATTAATCTGACGTGTCATGATTACCTTATCGCCTATTATGAAAAGCACGGCTTTGTTAATGAAGGAATATCCCAGTCAAACTTTGCTGGGGAAACATGGTATGATATGGTCTGGCAGCCTGAAAATCAATAAAACTAGCTAGGGAATGCCCTAGTTGGTTGCTTTTCTACGACTTTTAAGATATAATATTATGGATTGTCAACAAGGAGGTAATGCTTTTGACTGAAAAATCAAGAGAAGAAGAAAAATTAAGCTTTAAAGAGCAGATTCTACGTGATTTAGAAAGAGTAAAAGAACAAGATAGAAGAGAGAAAGAAGTAGAGATTCCAAATCTGACGGCTTCATCATCTCAAGCTAGTTCAGCAACTCCTTCAGATCTTGAACCAGAAACATCAACAGAAGAGTTGATGGCTGATTCCCTGTCTGTTGTCGATAAAATTCTAAAGAATGCACCAAGTGTTCCTCCACTTTCAAGTGCTAGAACTGATGAAACGGATGACCAAGAAGAGAAAGAGATTAGACAGCCAATCATCGACAAGATTGAAGTTGTAGAATCTGAAGAACCTCTAGTAGAGCCGATTCATCTGGCTGAAGAACCTGTAGTGGAACCCGTTCAACCTAAGGTAGAACCAGTTGAGCTTAAACCCGAAGAAAAAGAATTTAACGATACTCCGACTAAGGTTGCCGTAACCTATAAAACAGAAGACAAGAAAGAGGAAATCACCCCAGGGATGCCTGAAAGAGTAGAGCCTGTTTCTACAGAATCTAGCAGTGGATTAGCTGATGCTCCGCGTCGTAGTCGTCGTCAAGGTGCAACATCAACTAAGAAAAAGAAAAAATCAAAAGCCAAAGGTTGCCTAGTAACAGTTCTAGTTCTCCTAGTACTCGTTGCAGTCGGTGGTTACTTTGGTTATGGTTACGTTCAAGATTCTTTGAAACCTGTTGATGCGAGCTCTAAGGACTATGTAACGGTTCAAATCCCAGACGGAGCAAACGTTCAAGAAATTGGAAGCACCTTGGAAAAATCTGGTTTGGTTAAACATGGACTGATCTTTAGCCTTTATGCTAAATACTATAGCCATGCTAACTTGAAGTCAGGTTATTACAACTTGAAGAAGAGTATGAGTACGGATGAGTTGATTCAAGAATTGCAAAAAGGTGGGACTCCTGAAGCTCAGGCACCTGTTCTTGCAAACTTGACCATTCCAGAAGGCTATACATTAGAGCAAATCGCTCAAACAGTAGGACAACTTCAAGGTGAATTTAAAGAACCTCTTACTGCGGATGCTTTCTTGGCAAAAGTTCAAGATGAGACCTTTATCTCACAATTAGTAGCCAAGTATCCAAACCTACTTGGAAGTCTTCCAACAAAAGACAGTGGCGTTCGTTATCGTCTTGAAGGCTACCTTTTCCCAGCAACCTATACGATCAAAGACAGCACAACTGTTGAAAGTTTGATTGATGAGATGGTAGCTGCTATGGACAAGGCTATGTCACCATACTACGCTACGATCAAAGAAAAGAATCTGACAGTTAATGAATTGCTCAGCATTGCTTCTCTTGTCGAAAAAGAAGGTGCTAAGACCGAAGACCGCAAGAAAATCGCAGGTGTCTTCTATAACCGCTTGAATGTCGGTATGCCACTTCAAAGTAATATCGCTATCCTATATGCTCAAGGAAAACTTGGTCAAAAGATTAGTTTAGCAGATGACGCTGGAATTGATACAACGATTGATTCACCATACAATGTTTACACACACCTTGGCCTCATGCCTGGACCGGTTGATAGCCCAAGTTCGGATGCGATTGAAGCAAGTGTAAACCAGACAAAGAGTGAGTACTTGTACTTTGTAGCCAATGTTGAAGACGGTAAAGTATACTTTGCAACAACAAAAGAAGAACATGATCAAAACGTTGCAGAGCATATCAATAGCAAGTTACCTCAAGCAAGTAGTTCAAACTAAAATTATGTGGTTTTCCACATAATTTTGTTTTAAAAAAGAAATAGAAAAGAAAGTTAAAAAAATGGCAGAAAAAACTTACCCAATGACCCTTGAAGAAAAGGAAAAACTAGAAAAAGAATTAGAGGAGTTGAAACTCGTTCGACGTCCCGAAGTCGTAGAGCGTATCAAGATTGCTCGTTCCTATGGAGACCTTTCAGAAAATAGTGAGTATGAAGCAGCGAAAGATGAACAAGCTTTTGTTGAAGGACAAATTTCAAGTCTAGAAACAAAAATTCGCTATGCTGAAATTGTTAATAGCGATGCAGTTGCCCAAGATGAGGTAGCAATCGGTAAAACAGTAACAATCCAAGAAGTCGGTGAAGACGAAGAAGAGGTCTACATCATCGTCGGTTCTGCAGGTGCAGATGCTTTTGCTGGTAAAGTATCAAATGAAAGTCCGATTGGCCGTGCTCTAATTGGCAAGAAGACTGGCGATACTGCAACGATTGAAACACCAGTTGGTAGCTATGATGTCAAAATCTTAAAGGTTGAGAAAACAGCCTAAATAGGATGAAAAAGGAGTAGTGAAGGTTTTGCCTTGCTCAACTCCTTTTTGGTTTTTTGGATAAATAGGAGACTATATGAGTTCAAATAAGAAGAAAAATAAAATGGAGCGTGGTTTAACCAATCGCCATGTTCAGGTGATGGCCATTGCGGGAACAATCGGAACCGGACTTTTCCTAGGTGCTGGTCGCTCTATCAGCCTTACTGGACCTTCTATCATTCTGATTTATATGATCACAGGAGCCTTTATGTTTTTGATGATGAGGGCTGTTGGGGAGATGCTGTATCAGGATCCAGAACAGCATACCTTTATCAACTTTATCACCCGTCATTTGGGGAAAGGCTGGGGATATTTCTCAGTTTGGTCTTATTGGCTGTCAGTTGTCTTTATCGGTATGGCAGAAATCACTGCCATCTCAGACTATGTCCGCTTCTGGTTCCCTACCTGGCCTAGCTGGCTGATTCAGCTTGTCTTTTTAACGATTTTGGCTTTGGTCAATCTGATTGCGGTTAAGCTCTTTGGAGAAGTCGAGTTTTGGTTTGCTATGGTCAAGATTGTGGCGATTTTAGCCATGATTGCCACTGGGGTCTTTATGGTTTTGACAGGCTTTAAGACACCGCATGGTGTTGCAAGTTTGGCAAATATCAGCGACCAGTTCTCTCTTTTTCCAAACGGAGTTATGAACTTTGTCATGGCCTTTCAAATGGTATTTTTTGCCTATCTGATGATTGAGTTTATCGGGGTGACAACTTCTGAAACAAAGAACCCTCGTCAGGTCTTGCCCAAAGCTGTTAAGGAAATTCCTCTCAGAATTATCTTCTTCTACGGGGGAGCTCTCATTGCGATTATGGCCATTATTCCTTGGTCTTATCTTAATTCTTCAGATTCTCCATTTGTAACGGTCTTTGAACTGGCAGGGATCAAGTGGGCGGCGGCTCTAATCAACTTTGTTGTCTTGACCTCAGCAGCGTCTGCTCTTAACTCAACTCTCTACTCAACAGGGAGACACTTATATCAGATTGCCCATGATTCGCCCAATCGTTTCTTAAAGGCCATCAAGGTCGATACCCTTTCTCGCCACAATGTACCTCAAAATGCCATCATCGCCTCAGCGATCTTGATTGCTCTGGCTGCCTTTATCAACGTGCTACCAGGTGTTTCAGATGCCTTTGCTTTGATCACCGCATCCTCATCAGGTGTTTACATCGCGATTTATATCTTGATTATGGTGGCCCATCTCAAATACCGTAAGTCACAAGACTTCATGGCTGATGGCTACCTCATGCCTCAGTATCGCTTGCTTAATCCCCTAACCATTCTCTTTTTTGTCTTTGTTTTCGTGACTCTCTTTTTGCAAGAGTCTACCTTCATGGGGGCAGTTGGTTCTGCCATCTGGATCCTTGTTTTTGGGATTTATAGTCAGTGGAAATTTAGAAAATAAATCATGAACTCATCAACTCTGTTTGGTGAGTTTTTCTAGTTTGACAGTCCATCGAAATAAGACTATAATCAAGCTGTAGTAGTTTATTAGGAGGTTTGGATGCACGTTAGATTGGAAAATAAGGAATCGCTTAAAGCGCAAGAAATAGGGGATTTGATTCGTGCTTATAATCGTTCTAAAAGAGAAGAGGCTGAAAGCGAGCCACTGAACCTTTATGTTGAAGACGAAAAGGGCAATCTCATGGCGGGCTTAGTAGCTGAGACTTTCGGAAATTGGTTGGAAATCGAATATTTATTTGTGAAAGAGGAATTGAGGGGACAAGGAATTGGTTCAAAACTATTGGAGCGAGCAGAAAATGAAGCCAAGAATCGAAACTGTCGTTTTTCTTTCGTGAATACTTACCAGTTTCAAGCGCCAGATTTTTATCTAAGCCATGGCTACAAGGAAGTCTTTACCTTGCAAGACTATCCCTACACAGGGCAAAGATACTATTACCAAAAGGATTTGTGATCTAGACTTCTTTCCTTTGAAGAGGAACTTAGCTAAGTATCAAAAAAAGAACGAATACTCTTTATCATGTAAGATGGTAGAGAGTTTTTTGTTAATAAAATCTTACAAAATGACATTTATATATTGCATTAAGTTAGATATATGGTATAATATATTTAAAAAGAAGCGCAACTTTTTAAAAATGTGAAGGAGGATGCTAGTGGCTAAAAACTTAAAATTAAAATTAGCTCGTGTGGAGCTTGATTTAACACAAGGGGATTTGGCAGAGGCTGTAGGTGTTACTAGGCAGACTATAGGTTTGATTGAAGCTGGGAAATACAATCCTAGTCTCTCCCTTTGCCAGTCCATTTGCAGATGTTTAGGCAAAACTTTAGATCAATTATTTTGGGAGGAAGAAGATGAAAAATAGATTTTTTTATTATCAATTATTAGACGAAAGAGAAGAACAACTGATTAACAAAGCTGGGACAGAGTCTTTTAATGTGTTTATCGGGCTCATTCTGCTAAGCTATCTGGTGGCTGTATTATCACCTGCTCTTTTTAATCCTAATATTCTTCTGGTTACCCTTCTTTTAGGAATTTTCTTCTTTTTCAATCGTACACGACAACTTGGAGTGACCTACTATAGTCGTTTTCATTTTACGATTGGAGGGTGTTTGCTGGTGACTCTCGCTATTACGACTCTCTTGATGTTGGAGAATTATCAATTCAATATCGAAATTTATCAGCACAATCCTTTGAACGTTAAATATTTGTCTGCTTGGGCCATCACTTATCTGATCTACCTTCCTTGGGTTTTTATCGGCAATCTTGGCCTTAAAAGTTATGGCGAATGGGCTCAAAAAAAGTTTGAGCAAGATATGGATGAACTGGAGAATGGAGAATAGCTTGTTAGCTTTTTATCAATCTCAGTAAAATGTGTTATAATAGTACTAATTTATCGGATGGTGTGAAAGTGGTAGAATACATTCATACCTTTGTAAAGTAGGAAGAAGGAAAACAGATGTATCCAGATGATAGTTTGACATTGCACACGGACTTGTACCAGATTAACATGATGCAAGTTTACTTTGACCAAGGAATTCACAATAAGAAGGCGGTTTTTGAGGTTTACTTCCGCCAGCAACCTTTTCAGAACGGCTATGCGGTTTTTGCTGGTTTGGAAAGAATTGTACATTATCTTGAAGATTTGCGCTTTTCAGATAGCGATATTGACTACTTGGAGTCGCTTGGCTATCATGGAGAATTCTTGGACTACCTACGAAATCTCAAGTTAGAATTAACAGTTCGTTCCGCTCAGGAAGGGGACTTGGTTTTTGCTAATGAGCCGATTGTACAGGTTGAAGGCCCTCTTGCCCAATGCCAGTTGGTCGAAACGGCTCTTTTAAACATCGTTAACTTTCAAACCTTGATAGCGACCAAGGCAGCACGTATTCGTTCAGTCATTGAAGATGAGCCCTTGATGGAATTCGGGACACGTCGTGCGCAAGAAATGGATGCGGCTATCTGGGGAACACGCGCAGCCGTGATTGGTGGAGCCAACGGGACTAGCAATGTGCGAGCAGGGAAGCTCTTTGGAATTCCCGTACTAGGAACTCACGCCCATGCCTTGGTACAGGTTTATGGAAACGACTATAAGGCCTTTAAGGCCTATGCATCAACCCATCGTGATTGTGTCTTTCTAGTAGATACTTATGATACGCTTCGAATCGGTGTGCCAGCTGCTATTCAGGTAGCGCGTGAGTTGGGTGATAAGATTAATTTTAAAGGCGTTCGTATCGACTCAGGGGATATAGCCTATATTTCCAAGAAAGTTCGCCAACAGTTAGATGAGGCTGGATATCCAGATGCCAAAATTTACGCTTCCAATGACCTCGATGAAAATACCATCCTTAACCTCAAAATGCAACACGCTAAGATTGACGTTTGGGGGGTGGGTACCAAGCTGATTACGGCCTATGACCAGCCAGCCCTTGGAGCGGTTTATAAGATTGTAGCTATCGAAGATGAAACTGGTAAGATGCGCAATACCATCAAGCTTTCAAGCAATGCTGAAAAAGTATCGACCCCAGGTAAGAAGCAAGTATGGCGCATTACTAGTCGTGAAAAAGGTAAGTCAGAAGGTGACTACATCACCTATGACGGTGTGGATGTTGCCAGCATGACAGAAATCAAAATGTTCCATCCGACCTATACTTACATCAAAAAGACCGTTCGTAATTTTGATGCCGTTCCTCTCTTGGTGGAAATTTTCAAAGAAGGAACATTAGTTTACAACTTGCCTAGTTTAACTGAGATTCAAGCCTATGCTCGTAAGGAATTTGACAAGCTTTGGGATGAGTATAAACGGGTACTCAATCCGCAACACTATCCAGTGGACTTGGCGCGTGATATTTGGCAGGACAAAATGGACTTGATTGACAAGATGCGCAAAGAAGCCCTTGGTGAAGGAGAAGAAGAATGAGTTTGCAAGAGGTCATTATCCAGCAACTAGGTGTCAAACCAGTGATTGACGCCCAAGAGGAAATTCGTCGTTCCATTGACTTTTTAAAGAGATACTTGAAAAAATATCCTTTCCTTAAAACCTTTGTACTAGGGATTTCTGGGGGTCAGGACTCAACCTTGGCAGGGCGCTTGGCGCAATTAGCTATGGAAGAAATGCGAGCAGAGACAGGAGATGACAGCTACCAATTTATTTCTGTCCGCCTGCCATATGGAGTGCAAGCTGATGAAGCAGATGCTCAAAAAGCTCTTGCTTTCATCCAGCCAGATGTCAGCTTGGTTGTGAATATCAAGGAATCAGCTGATGCTATGACAGCTGCAGTCGAAGCGACAGGAAGTCCTGTTTCAGACTTTAACAAGGGAAATATCAAGGCTCGTAGTCGTATGATTGCCCAATATGCCCTTGCGGGTGCCCATAGCGGAGCGGTCATTGGAACAGACCATGCTGCGGAAAATATCACAGGCTTTTTTACCAAGTTTGGTGACGGTGGTGCAGATATTCTCCCTCTTTACCGCCTCAATAAACGCCAAGGGAAACAACTCTTGAAGGAACTTGGTGCAGACTCAGCTCTTTATGAAAAAATCCCAACAGCAGACCTAGAAGAAGACAAACCTGGACTTGCTGACGAAGTTGCACTTGGAGTCACTTACAATGAAATTGATGATTACCTTGAAGGCAAAACAATCAGCCCAGAAGCTCAAGCGACTATCGAAAACTGGTGGTACAAAGGCCAACACAAACGCCACCTACCAATCACCGTATTTGATGACTTTTGGGAGTGAGACAGAAATCGGTAACTCGAAGAGTTCGATTTCGTTGTCTCACCCCCGCAACGATGACTAGGTTTGAAAAAGCTTGGTAAAGCGCATTTCAAACCAGACAGCGACTGCGTCAAGTAACTAGATGAAAAACTTGTTTTCTAGCTGTTACTGAGTATAGTCTTTTTACCCTGAGCCTAGAAATGAGAAAGCGAGGAAGGTCCGGGGGACCTTTTTAGCCCGAGTCTAGAAACAGGAAAACGAGGCAGATTCGGTAACTCGAAGAGTTCGATTTTCCTTGTCTCACCCCCGCAACGATGACTAGGTTTGAAGAAGCTTGGTAAAGTGCATTTCAAACCAGACAGCGACTGCGTCAAGTAACTAGATGAAAAACTTGTTTTCTAGCTGTTACTGAGTATAGTCTTTTTATCTTGAGCCTTAAGCTTAGAAAGCGAGGTAACATTATGAAAGCAATCGGTACGCAAATATTACAGACAGAACGTTTAATTTTGAGAAGATTTGTGGAGAGTGATGCAGAAGCCATGTTTCAAAATTGGGCTTCGTCTGCTGAGAATCTGACCTATGTCACCTGGGATCCTCATCCTGATGTTGAAGCGACTCGGAACTCGATTCGAAATTGGGTTGCATCCTATACTAATCCCAACTATTACAAATGGGCCATTTGTCTCAAAGAGAACCCAGAGCATGTGATAGGAGATATCAGCATCATTGAAATGCACGAGGAAGATTTAAGTTGTGAAATTGGGTATGTTTTAGGAAAAAACTTTTGGGGCCGAGGTATGATGACAGAGGCCTTGAAAGCTGTGTTAGATTTTTGTTTTACTCAAGCAGGCTTTCAAAAAGTCAGAGCTCGTTACGCTAGTCTCAATCTAGCTTCAGGCCGTGTTATGGAAAAAGCGGGAATGTCTTATCTAAAAACCATTGCCAATGGTGTGGAGAGAAAAGACTACGTTGCGGACCTTATTTATTACCAGATAAGTAGGGAGGACAGGTGATTCTCTTTTCTGTTTCTACCAAAGTCAGACCTTGTCTGGCTTTTTTTGTGCCAGATTTCTAAATAAGCTGATTAAATTCCTATTTTTCCCTATCATTGTCCCTGTTTTTTCTGGAGTTTTGGGGATATAATAGACCTATCAAATCAAAGAATGGAGGAAGGCAATGGACAATGTAATCTTTTTTATTAGTGTTTTTCTTGCTGGAATTCTTTCCTTCTTTTCTCCTTGTATTTTACCCTTGTTGCCAGTCTATGCAGGAGTCTTATTGGATGATAAGAATGATGCTCAGGCTTCTAGTGGAAAATTTTCAATCTCACTTGTTAGTTTATTGCGAACTTTGGCCTTTATAGCGGGGATTTCTTTTATCTTTATCTTACTGGGTTATGGAGCTGGTTTTTTAGGCAATTTGCTGTATGCTTCCTGGTTTCAGTATGTGACAGGTGCGATTATCATTCTCTTGGGCTTACACCAGATGGAAGTCCTACATTTGCAGGGGCTTTACAAGGAAAGAAGGCTACAATTAAAGAGACAGGGGCAAAAGGGTAACGGCTATAGTCAGGCATTTTTACTGGGGTTGACCTTTAGTTTTGCTTGGACGCCATGTGTGGGGCCAGTTCTGGGCTCTGTTTTGGCCTTGGCGGCTTCAGGTGGTTCAGGAGCTTTGCAGGGTGCTGGTCTCATGTTGGTTTTCACGCTGGGTTTGGCGCTACCATTTTTGGTTCTAGCTCTTGCTTCCAGTTATGTTTTGAAACATTTCCGAAAACTCCATCCTTATCTCGGAACCCTCAAAAAAGTAGGTGGTTTCCTCATTATCGTGATGGGAATCTTGGTGCTTTTGGGAAATGCTTCCATTTTGACTACATTATTTGAATAGAGAGGAAAAAGAAATGAAAAAATGGCAAACATGTCTCCTTGGAGTAGGCTCAATCTGTTGTTTGGCAGCCTGTTCGGCTAAAAACATGTCAGACGAGTCTACTATGAAGGAGCAATCCAAAACAGAACAAGTTAGTTCACAAACTGCGACTAAAGGTCAGGAAGTCGCTGATTTTGAATTGACAGGTGTAGATGGCAAGACCTATCGTTTATCTGATTACAAGGGCAAGAAAGTTTATCTCAAATTCTGGGCTTCTTGGTGTTCCATCTGTCTAGCCAGCCTTCCAGATACGGACGAAATCGCTAAGGATGCTGGTGATGACTATGTAGTTTTGACAGTGGTCTCTCCTGGTCATAAGGGGGAGCAATCTGAAGCGGACTTTAAGAATTGGTACAAGGGCTTGGATTATAAAAATTTTCCAGTTCTAATTGATCCATCAGGCAAACTTTTGGAAAGTTATGGTGTCCGTTCCTACCCGACTCAAGCCTTTATAGACAAGGAAGGCAAGCTGGTCAAAACACAACCAGGTTTTATGGATAAGGATATGATTTTAAAAGAATTGAAAGAAATGGGGTAGAGAAAGGCTATGAATGATAAAGTAAAACTTTTTGTCTTGGCAGGGGTTATTCTCCTAGCCATAACCGGTTTCTATTTTCTATTGATGCGAAATGCAGGGCAGACAGATAGCTCGCAAATTGAGAAAGCATCCGTTAGCCAAGGAGGAAAAACAGTGAAAAAAACAGAAATTAGTAAAGACGCAGACTTGCACGAAATTTATCTAGCTGGAGGTTGTTTCTGGGGAGTGGAGGAATACTTCTCACGCGTGCCTGGAGTGACAGATGCCGTTTCAGGCTATGCGAACGGTAGAGGGGAAACAACCAAGTACGAATTGATCAATCAAACAGGACATGCGGAGACTGTCCATGTCACCTATGATGCTAATCAAATTTCCCTCAAGGAAATCCTGCTTCATTACTTCCGCATCATTAATCCAACCAGCAAAAATAAACAAGGAAATGATGTGGGGACCCAGTATCGTACTGGCGTTTATTACACAGATGAAAAGGATTTGGAGGTAATCAACCAAGTCTTTGATGAGGTGGCTAAGAAATACGACCAACCTCTGGCAGTTGAAAAGGAAAACTCGAAGAATTTTGTGGTGGCGGAGGATTATCACCAAGACTACCTCAAGAAAAATCCAAATGGCTACTGTCATATCAATGTTAATCAGGCTGCCTACCCTGTCATCGATGCCAGTAAATATCCTAAACCAAGCGATGAAGAATTGAAAAAGACCTTGTCACCTGAGGAGTATGCAGTTACCCAGAAAAATCAAACAGAACGAGCTTTTTCAAACCGCTATTGGGATAAATTTGAATCCGGTATCTATGTGGATGTGGCAACTGGTGAACCCCTCTTTTCATCAAAGGACAAGTTTGAGTCTGGTTGTGGCTGGCCTAGTTTCACCCAACCAATCAGCCCAGATGTTGCTACCTACAAGGAAGATAAGTCTTACAATATGACACGCATGGAAGTGCGGAGCCGAGTTGGAGATTCTCACCTTGGCCATGTTTTTACGGATGGACCACAGGACAAGGGTGGCTTACGCTACTGTATCAATAGTCTCTCTATCCGCTTTATTCCCAAAGACCAAATGGCAGAAAAAGGCTATGCCTATTTACTAGATTATGTCGATTAAGAAGTCTTTCCTAAGCAGTTAGAGGAGAATTTTGCTATACTGATACTAGTAAGTGGTAAAGGAGCAGAGCATGACCTACACAATCTTAATCGTAGAAGATGAGTATCTGGTAAGACAAGGCTTGACCAAGCTGGTCAATGTAGCAGCCTACGATATGGAAATCATCGGTCAGGCTGAAAATGGAAGACAGGCTTGGGACTTGATTCAAAAGCAGGTGCCAGATATCATTTTAACCGATATTAACATGCCTCAGCTGAATGGCATCCAGTTGGCTAGTCTGGTACGAGAAACCTATCCTCAGGTTCACCTAGTTTTTTTGACAGGTTACGATGATTTTGAGTATGCCTTGTCTGCTGTCAAACTCGGTGTGGATGACTACTTGCTCAAGCCCTTTTCGCGTCAGGATATTGAGGAAATGTTAGGGAAAATCAAGCAAAAACTAGACAAGGAAGAAAAGGAAGAGCAGTTACAAGATTTATTAACTGATAAGTTTGAGGGAAACCTGGCCCAGAAAATCCAGTCCCATCTGGCTGACAGTCAATTTAGTTTAAAGAGCTTGGCCAGTGATTTGGGCTTTAGCCCAACTTATTTGAGTTCCTTGATTAAGAAAGAGTTGGGTTTGCCTTTTCAGGATTACCTGGTGAGGGAGCGTGTCAAACAAGCTAAGCTCTTACTTCTGACCACGGATTTAAAGATTTACGAGATCGCGGAGAAGGTTGGTTTTGAAGATATGAACTACTTTACCCAACGTTTTAAACAGATTGCAGGTGTGACACCTCGTCAGTTTAAGAAGGGAGAAGGCCGATGAAGCGTTCTTCTCTTTTAGTCAGAATGGTTATTTCCATCTTTCTGGTCTTTCTCATTCTCCTAGCTCTGGTTGGGACTTTCTACTATCAATCTAGTTCATCAGCCATTGAGGCCACTATTGAGGGCAATAGCCAAACGACCATCAGCCAAACTAGCCACTTTATTCAGTCTTATATCAAAAAATTAGAAACCACCTCTACCAGTTTGACCCAGCAGAAGGATGTCTTAGCCTATGCTGAGAATCCTAACCAAGACCAAGTCAAGGGAATCCGAGATCTGTTTTTGACGATCTTAAAGGCAGACCAGGACTTGAAAACGGTGGTACTGGTCACCAAATCCGGTCAGGTCATTTCTACAGATGACAGTGTGCAGATGAAAACTTCCTCAGATATGATGGCTGAGGATTGGTACCAAAAGGCCATTCATCAGGGAGCTAAGCCAGTTTTGACACCAGCTCGTAAATCAGATAGTCAGTGGGTTATTTCTGTCACTCAGGAACTTGTCGATACAAAGGGATCCAATCTTGGTGTACTTCGTTTGGATATTTCCTACGAAACCCTGGAAGCCTATCTCAACCAACTCCAGTTGGGTCAGCAGGGCTTTGCCTTTATCATCAATGAAAACCATGAATTTGTCTACCATCCTAAACGTACTGTCTATAGCTCAGCGAGTGAAATGGAGGCCATGAAACCCTACATCGAGACGGGGCAGGGCTATACGCTGGACCATCAATCCTACGTTAGTCAGGAACAGATTACAGGTACTGATTGGACGGTTATAGGCGTGTCTTCGTTGGAGAAGTTAGACCAGGTTCGGAGTCAACTCATGTGGACCTTGCTTGGTGCTAGTGCCTTATCTCTTCTTGCCTGTCTCTGCTTGGTGTGGTTCAGTCTCAAGCGCTGGATTGCCCCTTTGAAGGATTTGAGAGAAACCATGCTGGAAATTGCTTCTGGTACACAAAATCTGCGTGCCAAGGAAGCTGGTGCCTATGAACTGAGAGAAGTGACTCGTCAGTTCAATGCCATGTTGGATCAGATTGATCAGCTGATTGCAGCTATTCGCAGGCAGGAAGAAGCGACCCGGCAGTATGAGCTTCAAGCCTTGTCAAGTCAGATTAACCCCCATTTCCTCTATAACACCTTGGACACTATCATCTGGATGGCTGAATTTCAGGATAGTCAGCGAGTGGTTCAGGTGACCAAGTCCTTGGCAACCTATTTCCGCTTGGCGCTCAATCAAGGCAAGGATTTGATTTCTCTTTCTGATGAAATCAATCATGTCCGCCAGTACCTCTTTATCCAGAAACAACGCTATGGTGATAAGCTGGAGTATGAGATTGATGAAGATTCTGCTTTTGATAATTTAGTCTTGCCTAAACTGGTGTTGCAACCTCTTGTAGAAAATGCCCTTTACCATGGTATTAAGGAGAAGGAAGGTCATGGACATATTAAAGTTTCTGTTCAGAAACAGAATACAGGGCTTGTCATCCGCATTGAGGATGATGGCGTTGGCTTCCAAAATCCTGGTGATAGCAGTCAAAGTCAGCTCAAACGTGGGGGAGTTGGCCTTCAAAATGTCGACCAACGACTCAAACTTCATTTTGGAGAAAACTATCAGATGAAGATCAATTCTGCACCCGAAAAAGGGACAACAGTTGAAATATACATTAATAAAATAGCAATTAGCTAACTCCCAGTTCACTCTGGGAGTTTTGCTTTTAAAAATCAGAATGATTAGTTGGCCTTGATAAAATCAGTAAAAAAAGATATGATAGATAATGACAAAAGAGGTATCAAGTATGAAGGAAAAAGACATTCAAAGAGCAACAAGCCAGATTGTTGAAGATGTATTAGAAAAGGCCAATTTGAAGCAAGGGGCTATCTTTGTTTTGGGCCTTTCTTCTAGTGAGGTGATAGGTGGTCAGATTGGCAAGGAATCCAGTCAAGAAATTGGGGAAATCATTGTGAAGACCATTCTAGATATCCTAGAGGAAAAAGGAATTCATCTAGCTGTTCAAGGTTGTGAACATGTTAATCGTGCCCTCGTTGTTGAACGTCAGCTGGCAGAGCGGTTTGGTCTTGAAATCGTCAGTGTCCTTCCTACACTTCATGCAGGAGGTTCGGGTCAGTTGGCAGCCTTCAAGTTTATGCGGGATCCAGTTGAGGTTGAATTTATCAAGGCCCATGCTGGATTGGATATCGGAGACACTGCAATTGGCATGCATGTCAAGCATGTTCAGGTTCCGATTCGCCTTCTTTTGAGAGAAATTGGTCATGCCCATGTAACGGCTCTAGCTAGTCGTCCCAAACTAATCGGAGGTGCGCGTGCGCAGTATCCAGAAGATTCTATCAGAAAGTCATAAAATCATTCGATAGTAACAGAAGAAAAGCAAAAGACAGAGGAAAAATGGTATAGATACCATGACTTCCTCTGTTCTTTTTTGTTGAATTTTTGTGTAAAGTGCTCCAAATAAGACCAGTTTTTACAAGAAGAAGGGGTGCTATCTGATGGAGAATTGCTAAAAGTAGAAAAAAGCAATTTAGAGAAGATTTTTCGTTATAGAAATCAGTAAACAAAGCTGGATTTAGCTGTTCTAGGTCGGCTTTTTTGTGCTATACTTAAGATATGCATAGAAAAACAGTGATTGATTTTAGGGCTTTGGGGGAGAGATACACCTTTACCCAGCCTATCAAAGAGTTAAAAACGAGAGATTTATCAGAAGTGGCAGACTTGCTGGCACAAGTGGAAAGCTACCAAGAGCAAGGTTATTATGTCGTGGGCTACGTCAGTTACGAGGCTGCACCTGCTTTTGAGGAAAAACTGGCAGTTCACAAGTCTCCTCTACTGGGCGAGTACTTGCTTTACTTTACAGTTCATGATAGGGTAGAAACATCACCTATTCCTCTGACTTATGAGGAAGTAGATCTGCCTTCAAAGTGGCAGGAAGAAACATCTGCAGAAAACTATGAAAAGGCTATTACCCAGATTCACCATCATTTGCGGCAGGGGGACACCTATCAGGTCAACTACACCGTCCAACTCAAGCAAGATTTAAGTGCCAATCCTTTTGCCATCTACAATCGCATGGTGGTAGAGCAGGAGGCGGGATACAATGCTTATGTAGAACATGACGAGATGGCAGTGATTTCCATGAGCCCAGAACTCTTTTTTGAGCAAAATGACCGAGAATTAACGACTCGCCCAATGAAGGGAACAACCCAGCGGGGAGTGACTGACCAAGAAGACCTTGCCCAAGCTAGCTGGCTAGAACAGGATCCTAAAAATCGCTCTGAAAACATGATGATTGTGGACCTCTTGCGCAACGATATGAACCGTATTTCTGAAGTGGGCAGTGAATATGTGGAGCGTCTGTGCCAAGTGGAGCAGTATTCAACCGTTTGGCAGATGACGTCGACCATCAAGAGTCAGTTACGACCGGATGTGGACCTAGTTGAAATCTTCCGTTCGCTCTTTCCATGTGGATCCATCACAGGAGCTCCCAAAATTGCTACCATGGAAATCATCAAGAACTTGGAGCCCCAACCCAGAGGAATTTACTGCGGAACGATTGGTCTCTTGCTTCCAAATGGACGACGGATTTTCAATGTCGCCATTCGGACTATTCAACTCTATATGGGCCAAGCTATCTATGGAGTTGGCGGAGGGATTACTTGGGATAGTACTTGGGAATCTGAATACCGAGAGGTTCATCAAAAGGCAGCTGTACTCTACCGTAAACAAGCACGTTTCCAATTGATTACAACTGGGAAAATCAGCCAAAAACAACTGCTTTTTGAAGATCAACATCTGGAAAGACTGACAAAGGCGAGTCGTTATTTTGCCTATCCTTTTGATCCAGAAGAACTGAGACAAAAGATAGAGGAAGAGTGTCGAGCTTGTGATGTTAATCAAGACTACCGCTTACGAATTACCCTCAGCAAGTCTGGAGAGATGGAACTCAGTCGCCAAATCTTAGCACCCCTCAGTCCAAGTTTCTGCAAAGCCAAACTTTGTCTGCAAGAAACAGATTTGAATCAATCATTTACTTACTTTAAAACAACTCATAGACCACACTTAAGTCTAGGGGAACAGGAAATCATTTACCATAATGCAGCAGGAGAACTGCTTGAGACCTCTATTGGAAATCTGGTCTTAAAAATTAATGGTAAACTCTACACACCGCCTATCAGACTTGGAATTTTACCAGGAATTTATCGTCAGCATTTGCTGGAAACAGGACAGGTAAAAGAGAAAATTACGACTTTGGAAGACCTGAACCAAGCAGAAGCTATCTATGGCTGTAACGCAGTCAGAGGTTTGTATGAGTTGGAAGTGATATAATTATAAATTTTTTAATTAATTTTTAGATTTATTTGTTAATATTTAATATTTGATTTGAAAGCAAAATTAAATATATGGTATACTATAGGTATAAATCATTAAAAACAATGGAGATTTTTATGAAAAAATCAAAAAAAATTTTAGTAACCAGCTTAGCCGCTGCAACACTGGGACTTATTTCATTTGCGGATACAACTGGAGACTTTCCTTTCTCGGCTCAGCATGTTTCTGCTCAAGAAAAGGATGTGTCTAAAAATGGTAAGGTTGTAAAAGAGAATACAACTTCGGCGCCAAATCAAGCTGAAAAATCAAAAACACCAGCGCAAAATCCTGCTGAGAAACCAAAAACACCAGCACCGAAACCAGAACCAAAACCAGCGCCAAAGCCAGCGCCGAAACCAGCTGAGAAACCGAAAACACCAGCTCAAAAACCTGCTGAGAAACCTAAAAATACAAGTCCTAAAGAGGATAAGTCCAAATCTACAGCTCAGTCTGGTTGGGTAGGCTCATCGTACTATGAAAATGGTACTAAAGTTACTAATAAGTGGATTTTTGATAAAAAAGCTAATTCTTATTTCTATCTAAATGCTTCGGGAAACTATGTCCAAAATGCTTGGGTAGGCAATTACTATCTTAAATCAGATGGTAAAATGGCTAAGAGTGAATGGATTTATGATAAAAACTATGGATCCTATTATTATCTAACCGCAGAAGGTAGCTACGCTCGAAACGCATGGGTAGGTAATTACTATCTCAAATCAAATGGGAAGAGAGCTAAAAATGAATGGATTTATGACAATAACTATGGGTCATACTATTATTTAACAGGAGAAGGCAGCTACGCTCGCAACACATGGGTAGGCAATTACTATCTTAAATCAGATGGTAAGATGGCTAAAGCTGAGTGGATTTATGATAAAAACTATGGGTCATACTATTATTTAACAGGAGAAGGCAGCTACGCTCGCAACACATGGGTAGGTAATTACTATCTTAAATCAGATGGTAAGATGGCCAAAAATGAATGGGTAGATGGTGGTCGTTATTATGTAGGAGACGATGGTGTGTGGCAACCAAAACCAGCGCCAAAGCCAGCACCAAAACCAGCTGAGAAACCGAAAACGCCAGCACAGAAACCTGCTGAGAAATCGAAAACACCAGCACCGAAACCAGCACAAAAACCTGCTGAGAAACCAAAAACACCAGCACAAAAACCTGCTGAGAAACCGAAAACACCAGCATCAAAACCGACTGAAAAAGCTAAAGAAACAACTCCTAAACAGGATAAATCACAATCTAAAGTTCAGTCTGGCTGGGTAGGAAATTACTACCTCAAATCAGATGGAAAGAGAGCTAAAAATGAATGGGTAGATGGTGGTCGTTATTATGTTGATTCTGATGGAAAAAAGGTTAAAAGTGACTGGATTTATGATAAAAACTATGGTTCATATTACTATCTCACAGCAGAAGGCAGCTACGCTCGCAACAAATGGGTAGGAAATTATTATCTCAAATCAGATGGTAAGATGGCCAAGAATGAATGGGTAGACGGCGGTCGTTATTATGTTGAATCAGACGGTAAAATGGCTAGGGATAAATGGGTAGATGGTGGCCGTCACTATGTAGACTACGATGGTGTGCGGCAACCAAAACTAGATGGGAAGCAGTACAATGCTGCTTTAAATAAAGCGAAAAGCTATAATTCGGTTTTACATATGTCAAAAAAAGATCTCTATAACCAATTAACGTGGAATGGTTTTTCAAGTTCAGTAGCGCAGTATGCCATCGATCACTTGAATGCAGATTACAAAGCAAATGCCTTAATTACAGCAAGAGAATACCGAAAGAATAACCATTTATCAAAGACAGAGATTTATGAGTGGCTAACTTCTTCTTATGTTGGAAAATTTACAAAAGAAGAAGCAAACTA
>NZ_AJRG02000018.1:0-42793 GCF_000298715.2 Streptococcus sp. GMD5S | reverse complement strand
ACTTCATGTGACCTTGCTGGATGCCCGTACTCACCAAGGCTTTGAGGGCCGCAAAGTTTTGGGCGAGACCGATAGAAACGATAATCTGAGCTAATTCCTTGGCAGAAGGATTTCCTAGTAGTTCATGACTGAGAGCTACACGTGGGTTGAGACCGATAGAGCCACCCTTGGTCGCTACCGGCACGGGTAAGGTCATCTCACCGACCAATTCTTCTGTGTCCCTATCTAGACTCCATCGACTGAGACCTTGATAGCGCCCGTCTCGACTGGCAAAGGCATGGGCCCCAGCTTCGATAGCACGCCAGTCATTACCCGTGGCGATTAAAATGGCATCGATACCATTAAAAATCCCTTTATTGTGAGTAGCTGCTCGGTAAGGATCTGCCTGCGCAAACTGGCTAGCCAAAGCTATTTTCTCTGCTATTTCTCTGGCTTCATCCTTTTGTCGGCTCAAGTAGCGAAAGGCGATACGACAGCTTGCTGTCACCAGAGAATCGGTCGCGTAGTTGGACAGAATCCCCATGAGGCTCTGTCCCTGACTGAGTTCTTCTAAGACTGGCTTCAAGGCTTCTAGCATGGTATTGAGCATATTGGCCCCCATGGCTTCCTGGGTATCGACATGAAGATAAACAACGAGAAAGTCTGTTTCACCTTTGATCTGCTCTACATGCAAATCACGCGCCCCACCACCACGTTTGACGATAGAAGGATAGGCTTGATTGGCAAGTTCCAAGAGTTCGGCTTTCTTGCTGGCAATCTTCTCTTGCGCTTGTTCAGGATCAGCAACTTGATAAAGGGCCACCTGACCGATCATCTGGCGCTCATGTACTTGAGCAGTAAAGCCACCTGCTCGCTTGATGATTTTGCTGGCATAGCTGGCCGCAGCAACCACTGAGGGCTCTTCTGTCACATAAGGAACTGTGTAGTCCTGACCATTCACCAAAAGTTCTGGAATGATCGAATAAGGCAGAGAAAAAGTTCCCACCACATTCTCACTCAGCTGATCTGCAACCGCCAAGCTGACTTGTTCATCCTGCTCCAGACTCGTTTGCCTTTCAGGACTAAGGAGCGCCTGAGCTTGTAACAACTCAAGGCGCTCATGGTATGATTTTTTAGAAAATCCATTCCAACTTATCTTCATTATTTTTCAACCTTGCTATAACGGCGTTGGTGGTCGACAATTTCAACCAAGGCATAGTCTTGATGTTCATAACCTGCAAATTGGGCTGAACCAGACTCATCCAACTGCACCTCTTCGAAGAAGACTTTTTCATAGTTTGCAACAGACAATGTTGTACGTTGTTTAAGTTTACTCAAGCGATCCTTATCAAGATAAGTTTCATAACCTTCTACCAGCTCTCCACTAAAGAACTCTGAAACCGCTCCACTTCCGTAACTGTAGAGGGCAATTTTATCTCCAGCCTTCAAAGTCTCTGCATTTTCCAAAAGAGAAAGGAGGCCGAGGAAGAGAGAACCTGTGTAGATATTTCCAATCATCTGACTGTAGAGAATGGACTTGTCAAAGTTTTCTTGCAGACTATCCTTTTTCTCTTGAGATAAGTTCTTGTCCATCATCTTGCGCAAGCCTTTTAGGGCCAACTTAGGATAAGGCAAGTGGAAGCAGATAGCCGCAAAGTCATCCATAGTCCAGTCATAGCGTTTCTTATATTCATCCCAAGTCGTTGTCAGGCAATCAAGATACTGTTGGGTCGAGTACATGCCGTTTACATAAGGAGTGCTTGAGTAGTTCGGACGCCAGAAATCCATGATGTCTCTCGTTTGGGCAACATTATCATTGTTAAAGGCCATGATGCGTGGATTTTGAGTGATTAGCATCGCCACACTTCCAGCACCCTGAGTTGGTTCACCTGGAGTTCCCACACCATACTTGGCAATATCACTGGCAATGACCAAAACCTTAGACTCTGGAGAATTTTCCACATGCAATTTAGCATAATGAAGGGCAGCTGTCGCTCCATAGCAGGCTTCTTTGATTTCAAAGCTACGGGCGAAAGGCTGAATGCCTAACAAGCCATGAACAAAGACTGCCGCTGCCTTACTCTGGTCAATCCCTGACTCGGTCGCCACGATGACCATATCGATTTCTTCTTTTTCTTTGTCTGATAAAATAGAGTTGCTTGCACTAGCTGCCAAGGTAACAATGTCCTCAGTCAGTGGCGCAATACTAATTTCATTTAACAAGAGTCCCTTGCTAAATTTTTCGGGGTCAACTCCCCTCGCTTCTGCTAAGTCTTGTAATTTCAAGACATATTGACTGGTCGCAAAACCAATCTTATCAATACCGATTGTCATATTTACCTCTGTTTTTTCATTCATTGTAAAAAATCGTTTCATTCTATTTTATCACAAATAGGGACAAAAGAGAGAAAAAAGACTTGATTCAACAAATCAAGTCTTTGCTTTGATTGTATTAGGAAGAGATTCCTCGTTGTTTTCGGATGTAGTAATAAAGCTTTAAAATCACCGTTCCACTTGCCATTCCAATAGAAATAACAAGAGCTAACATAACCACCAAAGTCGCGCTGGCAATAGCATGGCTGTAATCGCCTGTCACAAAGAAAGCTGTCGTTCGATAGGATAAATAACCCGGCACCAAGGGGGCAAGAATGGCCAAGACAAAGACCACCGCTGGTGTCTTATAGACAATACTTAAAATCTGACTGATGCAAGAGCCAATTACTGCTGCGATAAAGGTCGCAATAATAACATTGGTTGGTTCTTTGAGCACGAGATAGAGGAGCCAAACGCCCATTCCCAAAATACCACCAGGTAGGAGCATGGAGCGTTGAACATTCAGTACGATTAGAAAGGTGATGATGGCGAGTAAACTCGCTACTGCTTGGAGTAAAATACTTGTTAGAGTCATCTTATGTCATCAAAACTAGGGCGACGGAGGTACCGGCCCCTAAAGCGAGGGTAATGAGCAGGGATTCAAACATCTTGCTCATACCAGAGTTGATATGGTTGGTCATGATATCCCGTACCGCATTTGTCAGAGCAATCCCTGGAACAAAGGGCATGACCGCTCCTGCTATAATCAGGTCTGCTGTCGAAGGAAAGCCTGTATAGCGGGCCCAGAACTGGGCGATCAAGCCGAAAACAAAGGCACCTGCAAAGGCCGTTACAAAAGGAATGCGGACAAACTTCTCGACATAGAGAGAGAAGGCAAATCCAAATAAAGTTGCAATAGCTGCACCAAAAGCGTCATAAACATTGCCCCCAAACATAATCGAGAAGAAAGGGGCACTGAGGGTCGCTGCTACAGTCACTTGGAACTTGGTATAAGGAAGAGCTTGATTTCTGATTTCCTTCAGCTTTTGAAAGGCTGTAGAAAGATCAATCTGGCCACCAACAAGCTCTCGTGATACCTGGTTGACATCGCAGACTTTTTCAATGTTATAAGAGGATGACGTCACCCGTTTCATCCGAGAAATATTGGTGTTTTCAATAGAAAAGAAAATAGCTGCGGGCATGGCAAGAACATTGCAATCCATTATTCCCTGCGAATGGGCAATACGGATCATAGTATCCTCAACCCGATGAATCTCTGAGCCACTTTTCAGGAGAATGGTTCCTGCTAGCATAATCACATCAATGACGGCATTCAACTCTCTCGATTCGTCCATTTTCTCCTCCTTTTTCTACTCCCTATATTTTATCACAAAATCTTGTGAAAAAAAATCTTTGTCATGAAATCATGACAAAGATTCGTCTAATCTCGAGAACTTTCGTGAGATCCTTCACTATTGGATGAACTGCTAGAAGGAGTGTTCCCTTGTTGATTTCCTTGTTGGTTCCCCTGGTTTGGACTTGTAGGAGAACCCTGGTTCCCACGTTGGGCAGGATTAGAGGATGAAGTTGACGGTGGTGTTTTCGGTTTGTAAATGGAAAGTTTGATACGCGTACTTGCAAGATCAACCAGTTCTCCTGCTTTTGGCGTTTGATCTACAACCGTGCCCTCTTTTGTTCCTTCAGGAGTCGATACTTCTACAACCTCAATATTTGCTTCCTTCACACCGACAATCTGAGTCAAGTTATTCTTTGTAAACTCGAGACTTGAACCAATGTAGTTCGGCATGCTGACACTAGTCACCTTCTTAGCCACTGTTAAGGTAATCGTAGTAGCTTTTGAGAGATCATAGGTCGAACCCGATGCAGGGGTCTGTCTGAGGACGGTTCCAGGTTCGCTTTCGCTGGATTCTTCCTCTTCCATCTTGATTAGATTTTCAGGAACCTTCTTCTCCTTGAGTTCAGCTACAACTTCCGTATACTTACGTCCGACATAATTGCTCAATTGGAAGGATTGCTTACCAGAAGAAACAATCAAATTGACCTTGGTTCCTTCTTTTCGGCCGCTACCAGCTTCTGGATCCGTTCGAATAACACGTCCTTCTGCTACGGTATCGCTGGCCTCTGACTTTTCTTCACCGGCTTCAAACTTGGATTTTTTAAGAGCTTCCTTAGCCTCTGCAACGGTTTGTCCAGCTACGTCAGGAATAGCAATCGTTGCTGGTGTCCTTGACAAAATCCAAACCAAAGAGGCTGCAACCAATAGAAGACTGGCCAAAAGAATCATATAGCGAGCCTTAAACTTCCGTTTCTTGGCTGGTTTTGGCGCTGGAGCCGGTTCTGCCACTGGTTGAGTTGGTTTCTTTGGCTGAGGGCGTTCTTCTTGCGCCGGAGCTTTAGGAATCGATGTCAGTGTACTTTGTGGAACTTTAGGCAAAGTCTTAGTATCTGCCTTACTCGCATCGTCAAAGACCAGTTTCGGTTCATTGCGACGATTATAAGACAAGCTAGTTGACAAGTCCACATACATTTCCGAAACAGACTGATAACGATCTGACAGCTTCTTAGCAGTCGCCTTGATGACAACATTTTCCAAAGCCTGAGGGACAGATGGGTTTTCAGCTATGACGGACGGAAGTGGCTTCTGGAAATGCTGGAGGGCAATCGTAACTGCGCTATCCCCATCATAGGGGATATGACCTGTCAGCATTTCATAGAAGATGATCCCCATTGCATAGATATCACTCTGGAAGGTCGCTTTAGAACCACGCGCTTGCTCAGGTGACAAATAATGAACAGAGCCTAACATTGAGTTTGTCTGGGTCAGACTGGTCTCTGCAAAGGCTACGGCAATCCCAAAGTCCGTGACCTTAGCTGTGCCGTCAGGTGTCAAGAGGATATTTTGAGGTTTCAAATCCCGGTGAACGATTCCTCGAGTATGGGCTAAGCGCATGGCCAAGAGGATTTGCCCCATAATCCGAACTGCTTCTTCATTTGAAAGAGGATAGTGTTCTTTGATATAACGCTTGAGGTCAAGGCCTGCTACGTATTCCATAGCCAGGTACTGTTGACCGTCTTCCTCACCAATATCTGTTATCCGAACGATATGAGGATGGTCCAGATCCGCCATGGCTCTCGCTTCGCGCTGAAAACGTGCCACAGCAATCGGGTCCGTCTGGTAGTTGGTCCTCAGGACCTTCACTGCCACTTCTTCCCCGTCTAGGATCAAATCCTTGGCCAAGTAAACATCTGCCATGCCTCCTCGACCAATCTGCTTGACAATCCGATACCGCCCGGCAAAAATCTTGCCGATTTGGATCATTCTGCTGCCTCCTCGTTCATGTAAACAAGGGCAACCGTAATGTTGTCTAAACCTCCTGCATTGTTAGCGAAGCGAATGAGGGTTGCCGCCTTGTCTGCTAGGGAAATATCACTGGTTACGATATCATAAATCTCGCTTGCCGAAATCATATTGGTCAAACCATCACTATTGAGCAAGAGATAATCTCCTGACTCCAATGTAATCATCCCAAAATCTGGCTGGATTTCATCCTTTTGTCCGATAGACTGGGTAATGATATTCTTTTGAGGGTGAGTTTCTGCTTCTTCTGGAGTCAATTGACCAGCCTTGAGCAATTCATTGACCAAAGAATGGTCACTCGTCAACTGGTGGTATTCTTCTCCACGAATCAAACCGATACGAGAATCTCCAATGTGAGCATAGATGGCTTGGTTGTCAATAAACGCAACAGCTTCTAGCGTTGTTCCCATACCTCTGTAGGCTTCGTCCTGACCTAGTTGATGAATTTTTTGATTTTCAATCTCCAGGTAGTGGGCAAACCACTCACGAACTTCATTGACTGAGTCAATTTGGGTATCCACCCAAGCCACACCAAGGTCTGTTACGGCCATCTCACTAGCGATATTTCCTGCACGGTGCCCTCCCATCCCGTCAGCCAAGATGATCATAGTGCGTCCTGCTCGGTTGACAAAGTGATTGACATAGTCCTGATTATTTGTCCGTTTCTGACCAACATCTGTTAATAATGCTATTTCCATTGTGTCAGTTCCTTCCTATTCTGATATCTTGCGAAATTGGCTGATAAAAAATCCATCACTTCCATACAATTCAGGAGTGATCAGGATGCAGCCATCTTTCAGGATATCTTTACATTCGTGTTCTAGTTTAACCTGCTCGAACTCGGGATGACTTTCTAAAAACGCCTCAACGACTTGAAAGTTCTCCTCAGAGACAATAGTACAGGTACTATAAGTTATTATACCACCTTTACGTAGCGTTTGACAAACACTACCTAATATTTCCAGCTGAATTTCCTGTAAGGATGTGAAATCTGCTGTTTCTTTATTGTATTTGATGTCTGGTTTGCGACGTAAAAGTCCAATTCCAGAACAGGGAGCATCTACTAAAATCTTATCAAAAGAGTCCCGACCGAAAAACTCATGCACTTTTCTGGCATCCAATTTTTGCGTTTGCACTCGATCTGCCACACCCAGACGCTCCGCATTTTCTTGGATCAAGTCCAACTTATGGTCATACAAGTCCAGAGCCGTCACCTTACCAGATGTGAGGTAAGAAGCCATATGAGCTGTTTTCCCACCCGGAGCGGCACAGGCATCTAGGACCTGTTCATCACCTTGTAGATCAAGAGTCGGAGCAACCAGTTGACTGGACTCATCTTGGATGGTAATGGCCCCTTCTGCGAACAAATCATGTCCTGCAAAGTGGCCTTGCTCCTTGACCAGACCAGTGGCCGCTAAAGGGGAATCGGTCGCCTCTAACAAAGCTTTGATTTCCTCTTTTCGGCTCAAGTTGGTCACCCGGATGCTAGCTTTGTTGCGCACCAAGAGACTTTTAAAGATGGCTTGTGCTCTCTCTTCACCGTACTCTTCCTTGAGCTTAGATACTAGCCAAACTGGGAGAGAATAGGCAATGGAATCACGCTTGTTTTTACGTTTGATACTGTCAATGTCTGGCCAGCCTTCTCGCAAAATACGACGCAGGACAGCGTTGACCAATTTTTCACTGCCTTTTTTACGGGCTTTAGCTAGCTCTACCGCTTCATTGACTACAGCGTGATTAGGAATCTTATCCAAATACCGAAGTTGGTAGGCACTCAGAAGGAGCAGGATATAGAGCCAGTTATCTAGCTTATCCCGGTCTTCGATAAAGTGGGACAGGTACCATTCCAGAGTCAGTTTTCGGGCTACCGTACCGTAGACAATCTCTGTCACCAAACCCTTATCTGCTACTGAGAGTTGACTCCCCTTGAGGTGTTTGTTTAAAGCAATATTCGAATATGCTTGGTTGACTAGAACATCCTCTAGCACTGCTAGAGCTAGACTTCTAGCCGTTTCTACTTTAGTCACCAAATCGTTCTCCTACAGTCAAAGTACGACCAACTCCGTTGAGGAAGGAAGCGATGTCCATCTTAGGCTTGCCTGCTGGCTGCACTTGTTTGAGAGATAGAGCTCCTTCAGCCGTTGCGACGATCAATTCCTTTTTACCAATTGAGAGGATCTCACCTGGAGCTCCCTGACCTTTTACTGGCAGGGCTTCATAAATCTTAAAGCGGTCGCCCTTAAGGAAAGTATGAGCAACAGGCCACGGATTCATCCCACGGATTTGGTTGAAAAGTTGGCGATTGGTTTTAGTCCAATCCAGTTTCTCTTCTTCTGGCTTGATATTTGGCGAGAAAGTGACTTGACTAGGATCCTGTGGTTCAGGTTGGATTTCTCCTGTTAGGTAGCCAGGTAGCGTATCCAAAAGCAAATCACGACCAACAATCGCCAATTTTTCAAACAAGGTACCAACATTGTCCTCATCTGTGATGGGAATACTGCGACGGGAAATCATATCTCCTGCATCCATTTCTTTAACCATTTCCATAATGGTCACACCAGCTTCCTCATCTCCTTGAATCAAGGCATAATGAATGGGAGCGCCACCACGGTGTTTGGGAAGAAGGGAAGCGTGAACGTTAACCGCAAAGTCCATGCTATCAAGAAGTTTACTTGGGAGAAACTGCCCAAAAGCAGCGGTCACAATCCCATCTGCTCCTAAATTCATAATAGCTTCCAGCTCTGGGCTTCCAGATAATTTTTCTGGTTGGTAGATAGGAAGGCCTGCTTCTTTAGCAGCCTGCTTGACTGGGGTTTCTTGGACCACTTTTTTACGGCCGACAGCGCGGTCTGGCTGGGTCACAACAGCTAGAATCTCGTAACGATCATCTGATAACAAACCCTTCAAAACTGTCGCTGAAAAATCAGGTGTTCCCATAAAGATTAGTTTTGTCATTTCTTCTCCTTCTTATAAAAACTGCTGCGGTTCGTGGTCAATGCTGAGACGAAGCTCGCTATTTTCACGTTCTTGAGTCAAGGCCAAGACCTGGTTAAGAGTTGGTCCCAGCTCATCTTCTAAACGGTATTTAATCAAAATCTGGTAATGATAAAGGTTGTGGGTACGGGCAATGGGTTTTGGTGTCGGTCCAAGGATTTTACTAGTTTCCGATAAACCTGATCGCAAAATTCCCATAACTTCATAGGCACGTTTGACAACCTCTTCTTCTTTCTTGTGAGAGAGGGTAATCCCAATAGTGAAATAATAAGGCGGATAGCCGAGTTGGCGTCTGATACTCATTTCATAGGCATAAAAACCTTCGTAATCCTGATCTTTTGCAAAACGAATGGCATAGTGTTCTGGATTGTAAGACTGGATCAAGACCTGCCCAGCCTTTTCCGCTCGACCTGCACGACCAGCCACCTGGGTCAAGAGTTGGAAGGTTCTCTCAGAAGAACGGAAATCAGGCAGATTCAAGGCCGTATCCGCATTGAGCACTCCGACCAAGGTCACATTTGGGAAATCCAAGCCCTTGGCAATCATCTGAGTTCCCAGCAAGATATCCGCTTCCCCTTGACCAAACTGGTCAAGAAGAGCTTGGTGACTACCTTTCCTGCGGGTCGTATCCACATCCATCCGCAGAATGCGAGCCTGAGGAAAGAGCTCTGCCAGCTCATCGTAAGCTTTCTGAGTCCCCGTCCCGTAGTAGCGAATGCTGCGACTCTGACAGTTGGGACAGACATGAGGAATTCCCTTAGAAAAGCCACAGTAATGGCAGTTCATGGTCTTGGTATCCATGTGGAGAGTCAAAGAAATGTCACAGTTGGGGCAGCTATCTACCGTCCCACACTCTCGACACATAACAAAGCTAGAATAACCCCGACGGTTGAGCATGAGGACTACCTGCTCTTTTTTATCCAGACGGTCTTGGATGGCCTCTAGCAAAGGAGGCGTAAAGTTTGATGTCTCATTTTGTCCGATATAGTCCCGAAAGTCAATCACTTGAACCTCTGGAATCGTAGCCATAGGATTGGCTCGTTGGGTCAGACGTAAGTGGTGATAGACACCTTTTCCAGCACGGGCACGACTCTCAAGGCTCGGTGTGGCAGACCCAAGTACGAGAGCTGCTTGATTGTACTGGGCCCGTAGAATGGCGACCTCTCTAGCATGGTAACGTGGATTGCTATCTTGCTTGTAACTAGCTTCATGTTCTTCATCGATAATGATGACACCTAGATTTTTCAAAGGAGCAAAGATAGCTGATCGAGCGCCAACAACAACTTGGGCATCTCCGCGTTCAACCTTGCGCCATTCATCGTACTTTTCACCATTGGACAGACCTGAGTGAAGAATAGCCACTTTCTCACCAAATCGAGCAATAAAACGCTCCGTCATTTGTGGCGTCAGAGAAATCTCAGGCACCAGCAAAATAGCCGTCTTACCCTTATCCAAGGCCCCTTGGATGATCTGCAAGTATACCTCTGTTTTCCCACTTCCTGTAATCCCTTGAAGGAGGAATGGAGGCTGTTGATTGCCAATAGCACTGACAACCGCATCACGAGCTTGTCTTTGCTCTGGGTTCAGCTCCAAAGGTGTACTTGCTTCAATGCCTTCAAAATAAGCAGCTGAACGTTGCACTTCCTTTTGGACTAGAGTTAAAGCTCCTTGCTCCACAAAAAAGTTGACTTGCTCCCGTGAGTAGGATTCTAACAAGCTAGCCAGAGGAGCACTTTCAGGATGAGACAGCAGATAATCTCTCAGCTCTGCCTTTTTCTTAGCACGCGCAGAAATCTCAATCCGCTCTAGCTGAGTAGCATCAACCTCATACCAAGACTGGGTCTTGACCTTCTTTTGATCGACTGCCTGGTATTCTAAACGGAGTAGCCCTTTTCTAGTCAAGCGCATCATTTCTGCCTGTTTGGCCAAATCTAGAGAAGAAAAGGCGAGCGAAGCTTCTGAACCAAACAAACGCTCTCGGTCTGCCTGACTGAGACCTTCTAAAGGATAAAGAATCTTATCATAACTGGAGTTTAAAAATCCCGGCAACATGGCTTTTAGAATGGAGATTTTATAAGAAAAGACAGACTTGCGTAACTCCTCAGCCAGCCAGAGTTGCTCTTGAGTCAAGACGGGAGAAAAGTCTAGCACCTCTGCAATCTCCTTCAAGTCCTGACCTTCCATCTCTTCATCCGACTGGGACTCCAGGCCAAGCACAATCCCTTGTATCAAACGATTACCCTTTCCGAAGGGGACATGAACCCGCATACCGACTTCCAGCATCTCTACAAATTCCTCAGGGACCTTATAACTATAGGGCTGGTCCGTCTGCATAAGGGGAACATCCACAATAATCTTTGCGATTGCCATCTTCTCACCTCCTCCTTGTCAGTACATTCTTGCAATAGAAAAAATAAGATTGAGTCCCCCCAACCTTAAATTTTTTCACCATCTTCTTTTTCTTTAGCGATTTGCTCTTTGATTTTCTTTTCTTCTTCTTCTTTGCGGCGTTTTTCTTCTTCGATACGGAGACGAACCGCTTCACGTTTTCCTTCTGGATCTGGGTGAATGGTTACATTTCCAGACTCGATTTCTTCCAAAGCACGAAGAGTTGATTTTTCAGACTTAAACTCTTGAGTTGCTGGCGCTCCTGCTTCTAGTTCGTGGGCGCGTTTTGCTTCCAAGATTACGAGTGAATATTTTGATGGTACCTTGTCCAGCAAGGTATCAATAGAGGGTTTTAACATCATTTGCTTGTACCTGTTTCCTATAGTTTATCGAGTAGTTGGAGATTTTGGCAACATCTCCTGGTAGTGACCAATGACACGGTCCACACGGAAGTGTTCTGCTTCGATTACACGCTTGACACGTTCAGCAGCGAGGGGCACCTGATCGTTGACAATGGCATAATCATACTCACGCATGAGGGCAATTTCTTCCTTGGCTTTTTCGATTCGTTGGGCAATCACTTCAGCACTATCTGTACCACGACCTACCAAACGATCTTGCAATTCATCCAAGTCTGGTGGCGTTAAAAAGATAAAGACAGCATCTGGAACCTTTTTCTTAACCTGAAGGGCTCCTTGGACTTCAATCTCAAGAAAGACATCGATTCCCTTATCTAGGGTTTCGTTGACATAGGTCAGAGGAGTTCCATAGTAGTTACCGACATATTCTGCATATTCCAACATCTGGCCTTGACGGATCAGCTCTTCAAACTCTTCCCGAGTACGGAAGAAATAGTCCACTCCGTCCACTTCACCAGGACGTTGCGCGCGCGTCGTCATCGATACAGAATATTGAAATTGATTCTCAGAACTCTCAAAAATCTCTCTTCTAACCGTTCCTTTCCCAACTCCTGAAGGACCAGAAAAAACGATTAGCAAGCCTCGGTCTGCCATTATGTCTCCTTTAGTTAGTCTGTGAAATAAAGCGAAATTTCTCTCGGATACTGATAATAGTGTCAATTATCCTTCTACAGTCTTTCTATCTAGTGTAACAAAAAAGCAGTAATATTTCAACTGCTCTTTCTTATTTATTTAGCATAATCTACTGCACGAAGCTCGCGAATCACGGTTACCTTGATATTTCCTGGGTAATCGAGATTGTTTTCAATTTTCTCACGAACTTTGTGAGCCAAGATTGTGACTTTGTCGTCTTTGATTTGTCCTGGATTAACCATGATACGAATCTCGCGTCCTGCTTGAAGAGCAAAGCTGTTTTGCACTCCTTCAAAGCCATTGGCGATTTCTTCCAAGTCATGGAGACGCTTGATATAGCTTTCAAGCGATTCACTACGAGCACCTGGACGCGCTGCACTCAAGGCATCTGCTGCAGCAACGATCACTGCAATGACGCTTTCGGCTTCGACATCGCCGTGGTGGCTAGCAATGGTATTCACTACAACTGGGTGTTCCTTGTACTTACGAGCCAACTCTGTACCAATCTCAACATGGCTACCTTCAACCTCGCGGTCAATAGCTTTCCCGATGTCATGAAGGAATCCAGCACGACGGGCAAGAGCTGCATTTTCACCAAGTTCACTGGCGATGATACCAGATAACTTAGCAACCTCAATCGAATGACGCAAGACATTTTGTCCATAAGAAGTACGGAACTGCAAGCGTCCCATAATCTTCATCAAGTCTGGATGAAGGTTTGGCGCACCAATCTCATAGGCAGCAGCCTCACCGTATTCGCGGATCTTATTGTCAATCTCTTGACGGTTTTTCTCCACCAACTCCTCGATACGAGCTGGGTGGATGCGGCCGTCTTTGAGCAACATTTCCATGGTCATACGAGCAATTTCACGACGAATCGGATCAAATCCTGACAAGGTTACCACTTCTGGCGTGTCGTCAATGATGACATCTACCCCTGTCAAACTTTCAAAGGTACGAATATTACGTCCTTCACGACCGATAATGCGTCCCTTCATGGTATCATCTGGTAGGTGAACTGTCGAGTTTGTTGACTCTGCTACATAGTCACCAGCGATACGCTGCATAGCCTGAACCAAGATATCTTTCGCAATCTTGTCTGAACGTTCCTTCACTTCTTGCTCAGCCTCACGAATGCGGCTAGCAATTTCCTTGGTTAAGTTTTCCTCTGTCTGAGCCAAGATAATATCTCGAGCCTCAGTTTGGGAAAGGGAACCGATACGTTCAAGTTCAGCTTCTTTTTGTCTTTCGACTTCCTCTAATTGCTCTTCACGTGCATCAAGGTTTTTTGCTCTATCAGAAATACTTTGTTCTTTTTGTTCAAGTGTTTTTTCTTTGTTCGTCAAATTGTCGTCCTTACGGTCAAGGCTCGTAGCTCTCTCCGTCAAACGACTTTCAATTTGCTTGAGCTCCTGACGTTCTGACTTAAATTCAGCGTCCACTTCTTCACGGTATTTTCTGGCTTCCTCTTTGGCCTCCAATAGTGCTTCTTTTTTAAGAGACTTGCTTTCGCTCTTGGCTTCATTTAGCAATAAATCCGCTTCGCGCTCAGCTTGTCCTCGTAAATTAGTTGCTTCTTGTTCAGCATTTAGAAGCATCAACTCTGCAGCCTCTTGAGATGATTTCATCTTAGCTGAGATGCTGACATATCCAATGACTAAACCTATGATGACGGCAAAAACAGCAATCGCAAGTGTCATGATTTCCATGTTTTTACCTCATTAAATTTGTTTATCGAATGACATACATTCCTTAATATTCTATCATAAAAAAACAATTTTCACAAACCCAAATTGAAGAGTTTTGTGTGAATTTTAGAAGAAAGTTCTGAAATCACAAAACAAACTTTCTAACTCTTAAAAATGACATTTTCATTAAAACATACAATAAAAAAGCCTACCTTTCAGTAGACTTAGTTTAATTCTATTTTGATAGGCACTCTGCCAAAATTCTGCTCTGCTATACTTGGGTGTCCTAGTTGGTAAATCTGGTCTGCCTTTTGAGTCATAGCATCCCAAGGTTCTTTGCCAATTCGGCTGACTAGATGGACCTGCTCTTTCAGTGACTTGAGATGTTGTCTGCCTTTTTCGGTAAAGCCAAGGACATGAATGGCTTCTGGCAAGTCGCTTTCTCTAGCCTGCACCAGGATATAGGTCAAGAGGCGTCTGACACGCGCCTTGGTGTAGCGTTTGGTCGCAACCGCCTCGACCAATTCGTCAACAGACTGAGCCTTCTTGATAGCATCCTTGATGCGCACAGCCATTTCTTGATTGACCTGATAGATGGTCGTTAGGTCTGGATTTGACAAGATTTGATAGCGGAGCAAGGGAAAATAGTCCTCCCAGCTCACCTTACTGGCCTGCTCAAAGAGGTCAACAGAAGGCATAAAGCATTCTAAGAAATCTTTGTCCCTCTGGTGCTGACGGAGGGCTGTCGCCGAGGCAAAGTCCACATCCTTGTCCACAGAATGATACCCCGCTCCCTGACGTTGAATCGACTCAAGCTTGATGTTTCGTCCTGCAACCGCCTTGGCATAGGCCAGAGCAAGGACATGATTAGGCGTGTTGCCTGAAAAATCTAGACCTGCAAATTCCTTCCACATAGCTTGGGTTTTCTGAGGGTAGGAGAGTGAATCAGGTAGATTTTCCACAAAACTCTCCATCTCAGCACCTCGCTCTGTGTATAAGTCAGCAATTTTCTGATAATCCAGAACTTCCTCTGTCCCAAAAGCTAGCCTATCAATGCCCAACCGAGTCAAGATATCCACAGCTCCTTGTCCAAAGAAATCCGCTGCTTGTAAACTGGCTAAAAAGGGCAATTCCACTACCAAGTCCGCTCCATTCTCTAGTGCCATTTGAGCCCGTGTCCACTTGTCAACGATAGCCGGCTCGCCCCTCTGCATGAAATTTCCAGACATGGCAACGATTTTCAGCCCATCTGCTTGTTCTAGCAGGTATTTGTGGCCATTATGAAAAGGATTGAACTCCGCGATAATACCGGTGATGGTCATTATTTTTTATCATCTCCCACTATTTTTATTAAAGAAATTATAATCTTCGATCCTGTTACACAAGAAGCCAGAAATAATGGAATAATTGCATATGCATCAATCTGTGTATTATAGTTTTTCAAATCCTCTAATGTGATAATATAAGCTACTATCACTATAGCAATTATAACGAGTGATACAATTAATTTCATCCAAATAAGATAATATTTCTGTAATTCGTTGAAAATATTTTTATCTCCTTTTGAAAGTTTATTATAAAGAGAGATAAAAAATAATATAATTAACATCGGAGCTAAAACAACTATTACATTTTGAACTAAATCTAAAACTCTATCCTTAAAATTGATTAAAGTATTTATAGAATTATATGTTATGTGCAAGATTTCCGCATATCTTATAGAAATATATGCTAAATTCATAGGAAATAGAAGATATTTTAAGACTTCAAATTTATTATCAATTTCATAATCTACAATCTTCTTTAAAAACAATAAAGGTTTTTTTAAAATTAAGAGAATTAACCATAATATTAAAGGAAATACAATAATAATGATTCCTAAAATTGATGCCAGACCTTTTTTCCAGTTGTCAAAAGATATGTTTTTATGTAAAAAATCAAAACTACTTTTAAATCCTGCTATTATTTCCGTAATTAATTTTACTCTAAATTTTATGCAGTAATATCCAAAATAAAATAAATTAAATACTAGTAAACAAAAGTCTCCTCCTGCCATATTTTCTCCTACTTCTGTGCGACAAAAAACCAACGTCTACTGGTCTCAGTCGGCTCCTTGTCCTCAAAGTCCGCATAGAGTTTGAAGGACTTGAAACCAGCCTGTTCCAGCAAAATATCATAGGTCAAGACTTCGTATGTACGCTCCTCGTGTACCTCATCGTGGCGACTAAAGGAACCATCAACCTCCTTGATAAAGAAAGTCAACTCATGCACGATAGAGTGAGGGGCTTCGTCCTCGTAGGTATCCCAGAGCATGGCAAAATCTTCCGCATTTTCATGGTAAGAATAGCCTGGAAAAACTTCATCTGTTTGGTAGGTCGAATGCACATCAAAGATAAAGACACCATCTTCGTTGAGGGCATTATATACTTCCTTAAAGACGTCCCCTACTTCCACCTCATCCTGCATGTAACAGATTGAGTCCGAATAACAAGTCACAAAATCGTATTTCCCTGCTTTGGACAAATCCAGCATATTGCCTTCCATAAAATCAATCTTTTGCTTGGCTGAAGCTGCTCTTTTCTCAGCAATCTTCAGCATATCCGCGCTCAAGTCCAGTCCAGTCACTTCAAAACCAGCCTGAGAAAAGCGCACAGACTGGATGCCTGTCCCACAAGCCAATTCCAAGAGTTTCTTTCTCTCCTTGGTCTTAGGCAAATGACGCAGAGAAAAATCCGTCCATTTGTCATATAAACTATCATCCATCACAGCATCGTATACAGCCGCAAAGGTTTCATATGTCGCCATAAATCATGATACCAAGTCCGCCCGTAATTCGATAGAAAATTAGGAGCCTGACGATGGAGCCGAGCTCCAAGAAAGGCTATCTATTTTCCGACGATTACAGGACGGGTTCAAATCCTTTCTATCACTTTCCTTTTAAAATAAGCAAAGAAACCCCGTTTACTGCAACTGAGTTCATCTCCTATACCAAGGCTTCTGAAATGTCTACTGAATCTGCCTCATGCCAGAGTTTTTCAAGGTTATAGTGGGCACGCATTTCTTCTGAGAAGATATGCACGACGACACCACCGAGGTCTAGCAAGACCCAGCCTCCAGCTGCATCACCTTCGACATGGCTGCCTTTAACACCAGCTTCGGCTACTTTTTCACGGATATTATCAGCGATAGCGTCCAACTGACGGCTATTCATCGAGCTAGTGATAACAAAGTAGTCTGTAACACTGGTCAAATCTTGTACATCAAGTGCCAGGATATCTTCCGCACGTTTCTCATCAGCCGCTTTCACGACTAGTTCTAGTAATTCTTTTTCGTTCATTTAGTCCTCTTTCAAAAAGTGCACAAAGGCGTTATAGGTTTCAATGGTTTGGGGATAGATGGGGAATCCCTGATGAGCTAGATGCTCCACGGTACGAGCTGTTTCGTAGGCCACTGCCTTATTGAGCGATAGCTCAGCAATTTCACGCGCCACATCCACACCTGGAAAGGCACGATTGTGCTCGATATAATCTGCGACGTAGATGACTTTATCTAGATCGGTCATCTGACCAGCACCGACTGTATGGATTTCAATAGCTCGCAGGATTTCTGGATTATGCAAATCCAAATCTTCCTGAATCTTGTAAATACCAACCATGCCATGCCAGACATTATTACCCCAATTTCTGAAGTCAGGGTCTAATTGGTAACGGTCAATCAAGTCTAGAAATTCCTGATCTGACAGCTTTTTAGCATAATCATGAAGAAGGCCTGCTAGACCCGCTTTCTCAGCATCGACTCCAAATCGCTGGGCGAGCTCTATAGCCGCACGCTCTACACCCAGACAATGGGTTAAGCGTTTTTCAGGTAGAAACTCTGCCATTTTTCCCAACAAAGCATCGCGAGAACAGTTGATATAGTCTTGATAGGCCATCAGTAGAGCCCCTCCTTCTCGATGTAGTCTAGCACTGGCTGAGGTAGGAGAAAGTTGGGTTTCCGACCTTGAGCAAGAAAGTCACGCACCATGCTGGAGGAAATATCCATGAGAGGCACATCCACCCAGATAACTGGATAGGAAGTCCCAGCCTTGTAGCGTGGGCGCTGAACCCCCACAAACTGAACCATGTCAACCAGTTCATCAATTCGGTACCACTTAGGCAGATAATCCACCATATCAGCCCCGATAATGAAGTAATAATCCGTATCTGGATGTTGCTCTGTCAAAATCTTCATAGTGTCGTAGGTGTAGGAAATGCCCTTGCGCTCCAGCTCAATAGTTTCAATGGCTAAGCCTTCAATCCCCTCAATCGCCAACTCAAGCATCTTGAGCCGATGGTGCTCGGGGATGGTTTCCTTTTTATCTACATGAGGTGGTTGGTATTCGGGCATAAGTAGGACCTGGTCCAGCCCCAACTGTTGTCGTACTTGGTCCGCCACAACAAGATGGGCATTGTGAACAGGGTTAAAATTCCCCCCTAAAATCCCGACTTGTTTGCGTTTTTTCTCCTTGATTTCTGGCTCCAACTCTACCTTGGTAAAGGGAGTCAATAATTCGATTGCCATAGGCTCGTCTTCCTTTAATTCTCTGTAAAAACAGTTGTTTGGAGTAGGTTTTTAGATTTCTTTAACTTTCTTGGAAATCTTGCGATTTTCTTTCTTGCTGGATTGTTTAAACAAGATCAAGATGCGTCCGATTTTTTGGACCGTATCCACACCGATTTCTTCTTCCAAGATTTCAGCTACTTCGTGGATGTTCTCATCTGTGTTTTGTAAGAGAGTAACCTTGATCAATTCACGCGCGTCAAGAGCTTGACGGACGCTGGTCTTGATTTGGTCGTTGAGACCATTTTTTCCAATTTGGATGATGGGTTTGAGGGTGTGTGCCTGGCTGTTGAGGAAGGCACGTTGTTTCGATGTTAATGACATAATCTTTCTTCCTTGATTTTTGATAGTTATTTTAGGTGGTGGGGGACGGTCGGAACTAATTTTCCAAAGATCTCATCTTTGAAAAATGGATTTCCTGACCTCACACTTGAGCCTAGGTCTCAAGTGTGCCCCTTGCCAATCTAACGATTGGCAATCACACCACGACAATAACTATCTTTTTATGAGCTCACTTTGTTCGCTCAGTGATTTTATTTTAAATAATTACTTTTCGTGTGACGACTGCGACGCCTTCTGGTGCCCAGACGGCGACTTTGGCGGTGCCTGTTACGCGGATCCAGCCGAGTCCTGAAATGACTAAGTCAGTCTTGTCCTTGATGGTAAATACATGCTGGACTAATTTTGGAAAATCTTCTTTCTCCTTGCTATTTGGTGGTGTCAGAAGGGTTCCTAGGTGCTTGTCGTAAAAAGCACTAGCGCCTTCTAGCTTGGTACGGTGGAGTTTGAGTTCATTGTCAAAGAAAGCTGTGAATCCTTGCTTTTCTCCTGATATGAAGTCAAAGCGTCCAAGACCACCTAAAAATAGGGTTTGTTCAGGATTAAGCTGATAGGTTTTGGGCTTAATTTCCTTTTTAGGGCTGACATACTTGAGATTTTTAGCCGTCAAGTAGTGGGCCATCTGGTGACGGTGGATGATTCCCGGCGTATCGTAGATATAAGATCCATCGTCAAGCGGAATCTCAATCTTGTCCAAGGTTGTTCCTGGGAATCGTGAAGTCGTGATGACATTCTGGTCACCCGTGATTTCTTGGATAATTGCATTGATGAGAGTTGATTTTCCAACGTTGGTTACCCCAACTACGTAGACATCGCGGCCCTTACGGTAGTGTTCAATCTTGTCAATGACTTCCTTAATAGCATGCTTATTCTGTGCTGAAGTCAGGACGACATCCACTGGACGAAGTCCTTCTTCGTGGGCACGCTCCATCAGCCACTGGCTAATCTTGCCCGGTTTAACAGACTTGGGCAGGATATCTTTTTTATTTCCCACCAAGAGGACATCATTGCCCGATACAAAGCGCGGTAAGCCTGGGATAACTGATCCATTGAAATCAAAGATGTCAATGACATTCACTACCAAGGCATCACTGTCTCCCACCTCGTGCAAGAGCTTGAGAAAATCATCGTCTGTCAACTGGACATCTGTGATTTCATTGTAATGGCGGAGACGAAAACAGCGTTGGCAATAAACTTCGCCAGTCTCCAAACCTTTTTCAAGTGCCGACTGGGGAGTAAATCCAAGACCAGCCTTGTCTGTCGTCTGAATGGTTGCTCCACATCCAATACAGAGAATTTCTTCCATAGTTAAATTCCTTTTTTATATGTAATCGGTCCGTACTTTTCAGTGATTTTTCGTATGACACGGCGCTCGCGAGCTCGGTTAATCTGCGTTTTGATGGAGTCGTGTTGGACCAAGGGTTTGACTAAGATCGAGCGAATGCCTGCACGATGTGCTGCTCGTATATCCGTCATGAGCTGGTCGCCGACCATGACCACTTCATTTTTCTCATAGTGGAATTCCTTCATGGCACGGTCAATCCCAAATGTGAAGGGCTTCAGAGCCCAATAAATGTAATCAATCCCAAATTTCTCAACTGCTCGTTGGACCCGTTTTTTGGTGTTATTTGAGACCACGATGATGCGAATACCTGCGTCCCGAAGGTCATGTAGCCATTGCTTCATCTCTGACGTCCCATCAGGGTTGTTCCAAGCAATGAGGGTATTGTCCAAATCGACCAAAACAGCCTTGATACCATGCGCTTGCAGGCTTGGGACTGTCAGATCATAAACTGCTTCCACAGCAAAGTCTGGCATATAATTTTCAATCGCCATTCTGGCTCCTTTTCTTTTTAATTTCTAGCAATATTCTTTAAATATTGGGCTAAGACTACCCATAAAATGAGACTAGCTATCAAAATATAAATCCAAGCATTTGGTTCATCTGCAAACGGTAAGGGAACATTCATTCCGAAGAATCCTGTAATAACTGCAAGGATAGCTAGCAAGACTGAGATAATGGTCAAAGTTGTCAAATTATCATTTAGATTATTATTTAGGATGTTGTTGTAAGAGGCTGAGAGTTGTTGCAAAACTTGAGAAATCAAGTCTGTCATCGAAACCAACTGATGTGCTTCAATCATGGCATCGTCAAACTGCTCTCTTTCTACCTCATTAAAATTGCGATAAAGAGCATGCCCTTGGATATGTTCCAAGAGGAGACGATTTTGTTTGGCAGCTGCTGTCAGGTAAACCATACCAGTTTCCAAGTCAGAGAGGGCAAAAAGATTTTTTTTAGTTGTTTTTTGACGAAGAAGTGCACTGATTTCATCCTTACTTTTATCCATTTCTTCAATAACTGGATAATAAGCATTGCTTATAATCTCTAAACTGGCAAAAAGAAATTTGTAGATTGAAACAACTTCATGGCTTTCAAGGTAGGTTGCCATACGTTTAATCACATAACTATTCTTGTGATTGCTAATTGTGATCAGCCGTTGTTTTTCAACGATAAAGGTCATCGGAATCGCTTCATAATATTCTTTGTCTTTTTCTAAGTCAAGAACATTATAAATGAAGGTTACCGTTCCCGTTTCACGGTGATAGTCCATGTGGGCACGCTCATTTCTATCCAGAGCATACTCAATGGTTTCCTTGTCCAATCCATAGACATCCGAAAGGTCTTCCATGTTTTTAATCTTGTCCACATCAAGGTCTATCCATGTACAATCGTGACCTAATTTTTTCTCTACAAATAGCATACTCTCTCCTTTACCAAACTCCTTCTATTGTACCACAAATCTGCTAAAATAGCCGGCCTATTCAGTACGAGATAGATTGCTGACGACGGTGATATTACGATTGGGAACAAAGTGGAGGGCTTGATCGTCACCTCGCAGTTGCGTTGTACGGATCCCTACGCTAACGACCTTTCCAGAAACGGTAATCGGTCCATTTGTGAGAACCACTTCATCACCCACATCAAGCTGGCGTTCAAAAAGAATGAAGAAGCCATTGATAACATCAGATAGAAAGCCTTGCGCCCCCATACCAATGGCCACCCCAGCAATCCCCGCACCAGCAAGGAGGCTCGAAACTGGCAAACCTAAAATAGACAGGATACAGTAGAGCAAGAAGAAATAAAGAATGTAGTTAAAGACATTCTCTAGCAAACGAGAAATGGTCTTTTGCCTTCCTGCATCTCGATTGGAAAATTTAAGTGAGGGCTTGACAATCTTTCGTACAGTCGCATGAAGCATCTTTTTAGCTATATAAAATAGCAAAAACAAAATCAAAAGAGAAATCACCTTGGTTAAGAGATTCTCTAACATGGTTGTTAAGTCAAGTTTATCAAAATAGCGTTGAAAAAAATCTTGCATATAAAACTCCTTTTTCCTATTATACCATAAAATCGCCCTTCTCTTTTCTTTCATAATTATTCAATTATCATCTCTATTTTTATAATATCACTTGCCTCTATAGCATATTTATACTATAATTATAAACAATACATTTGAAGGAGACTGCTATGAAACGAATCATTAGAGCCTGGACCAAGGCAAGCCTCATCAAACGAATCCTTATTGGAATGATTTTTGGAGCGACATTGGGGATGCTCTTTCCAAACCTTACAGGAATTGGTCTGCTTGGAGATCTCTTTGTAGGCGGACTGAAAGCTATCGCTCCTATTCTAGTTTTTGCTCTTGTTGCCAATGCCCTTTCCCAGCACCAAAAGGGGCAAAACACCAATATGAAGACGGTTATTTTCCTATACTTGCTTGGAACCTTTGCTGCTGCATTGGTGGCCGTTCTAGCTAGTTTCTTACTGCCTGTGCAAATCACCCTGACCAGTGCAAATACAGAAGTTGCTGCTCCTGACGGTATCGGTCAAGTCCTCAGCAACCTCTTGCTCAAACTGGTGGACAATCCCTTGAATGCCATTGTTGAGGCCAATTATATCGGAATTCTCTCTTGGGCAGTCATCTTTGGCTTGGCTATGAGAGAGGCAAGTAAACACAGCAAAGAATTACTGAGAACCATGGCGGATGTCACCTCTAAAATTGTCGAATGGATTATCAACTTAGCTCCCTTTGGGATTTTAGGCTTGGTGTTTAAGACCATCTCTGACAAGGGCATTGCCAGTCTGGCCAACTACGGTGTCCTCCTAGGACTCTTGATTGCTACCATGGCCTTTGTAGCTCTCATCGTCAACCCACTCATCGCCTTTCTCTTTATGAGGAAAAATCCCTATCCCCTTGTTTTGAAATGCCTACGTGTCAGTGGTATTACAGCCTTTTTCACTCGTAGCTCTGCCGCCAATATCCCTGTCAATATGAAACTCTGTCAAGACTTGGGACTGAATCCTGATACCTACTCTGTCTCCATCCCGCTTGGTTCGACTATCAATATGGCTGGCGCTGCTGTTACCATAAATGTCCTGACTCTAGCTGCTGTCAATACACTCGGAATCTCGGTAGACTTTGGGACAGCATTTGTGCTCAGTGTAGTGGCTGCCATTTCTGCCTGCGGTGCTTCCGGGATTGCTGGGGGATCCCTTCTCCTCATTCCTGTCGCTTGTAGCCTCTTTGGGATTTCCAACGACTTGGCTATGCAGGTTGTCGGAGTCGGTTTTGTGATCGGTGTCGTTCAAGACTCCTGCGAAACAGCCCTGAACTCTTCAACAGATGTCCTCTTTACAGCGGTTGCCGAGTATGCTACAAACCGAAAACTTCGCCCCTAGTCTCTGACTCCTCGTTAAACACTTGATTCTATTAGTTTAGGAAATTTTCATGTCCCTCACTCAACGTACGACCAAACTGATCTTAGCGACCTGTCTCGCTTGTTTTCTCGCTTATTTTTTAGATTTATCATCAGCAGTTTCAGCTGGAATTATCGCTCTCTTAAGCCTCTCCGACACACGCAGAAGCACGCTGAAATTAGCACGTAACCGCCTTTTTTCCATGCTCCTAGCGCTCGCTATCGGTGTTCTAGCCTTTCAGCTGACGGGCTTTCACATCTGGAGTCTGGGCCTCTATCTGGCTCTCTATGTCCCTTTAGCCTATAAAATGGGCTGGGAAATCGGCATCACACCTAGCAGTGTCTTGGTCGGTCATCTCTTGGTACAGGAGTCTACTTCTCCAGCTCTCTTGCTCAATGAAGTGCTCCTCTTTCTCATCGGGACAAGCTTTGCTCTGTTGGTCAACCTTTACATGCCCTCTCGGGAAAAGGCCATTCACAGCTATCACCTTCAGGTCGAAGAAAAGTTAAAAGACATCCTGCTTCGCTTTAAATACTATCTGTCACGAGGAGACGGACGCAATCAAGCCCAACTCGTTGACGAATTAGACAAGCTCCTCGATGAAGCTCTCAAACTGGTCTATCTGGATCATTCGGACCATCTCTTTCACCAGACGGACTACCACATCCACTACTTTGAGATGAGACAGCGACAAAGTCGCATCCTGCGAAATATGGCCCAGCAGATCAATACCTGTCATCTGGCCGCAAGTGAGAGTTTGATCTTGGCCCAGCTCTTTTCAAAGATTGCTGCCCAGCTAAGCCAGACCAATCCTGCTCATGACCTACTTGATGACATCGAACGCTATCTGCAAGTCTTCCGCAATCGGAGTCTCCCTAAAACACGTGAGGAGTTTGAAACCCGTGCTACCCTCCTGCAGCTACTACGCGAAGCCGAAACCTTTATCCAGGTCAAGGTCGATTTTTACCAGAAATATGGAAACTAGAATGCAAAGAACCTCAGAGGAAGTCCTCTGAGGTTCTTTTGTTTTGCATTTGGAAGGGAATTTTATTCCCTCACACTGTTCTCAAAAAAGAAATAGCAACTCCTAGTCGTCCATTACTCCGCCTGTAAGTTGGTACATGAGGTAAATGTGCTCCAAGACTTTTACCTTATCCATGTGGTCTACATCTTTTACGCCTCCCAAGGCCAGCAAAGGAACAAAACCGAAACACTCATCGTAGGCTAATTGACCATGTTTGGCGACCGCTTTTTTGTAGAGTGGAATATCGAAATAATCGTCTTTGAAATCTTCATCATCAACATACTCTATGAAACGGTCCATACGCTTAATCATAATATCCAAATCTTGAATATTATATTGGACAATTCCCACGTAGGTATTCTTTTCCCAAGTAATAATATCTCCAAATGCTGTTACAAACATAGGAAAAGCGACATCTCCTCTGAAATAACTATCTTGGAGAAGTTCAAGATAATCCTCTGGATTAATCACCTTCAAATAACCATCTAAAAAGGTTCCCAGACCATCCTCCTGCCAAATTTGAACCAACTCAGCTGGAACTTGATTTTTATATTTTTCAATAACATCTTTGGGCATATCTGCCACTTTTATAAAGTTTTCTAACATTTTTTCCTCCTTTTTCAGTTTATAGACAAAAATATTAGATGCTATTCCCCTCATTCGTAGAAAATCTAAAATAGGTTGCTTTCCCTCCCAAATAAGTCGGGTAGCTTTACAAAGAGGAAAAAATTTCCTCATCTTGCTCATTCAGAATCGTCTGAATATCTCCACCATTAACTACTACTAGGTAGTCCTCTGGTAGAATCAAAGATTTTATTAGTTTTGGATTCTTTTTCAATATTTCAAAAGCATACATAGCAACAAAATCATCTGTATCTTGATTTTGATAGCCAACAAACCATCCCGAATCACCTTTTCGATCAGTATCTTGTCTCTGCAAATAGTAATGTTCACACTCAAAGACACCTTTAGCCAACACTATTTTCTCATCAAATCTGATTTCAGAAACTTCAATCTTAATCTCTTTAGCTAGTGTACTTTGTTCAGACTGAATCCAAAGAGCCAAGGTCAAATCATCAGTAAACTCTTTAAAAGGATTTGTTTCATAGTTGACTGACACTATCCTAAATTGGTCCATGTTCAATTGAGCAAGTTTATATATGCTGAAACCGATTTGTATTAGCAGGCCATCTTGTATTCGTTCCTTCGAGGGCAGTACATTCACAACTTTGAGCCATTCCTCAAAAAGACCTTCAGAGAATGTCCCGTAAAAGATCAAACCATTCTTCTCTACTTTTGTATCAAGCACTTCCGTCATTTTTCAACCTCCTGAAAATTTCATTTTGTAGCTTAGTTCTAGCTTCACGCTCCAAAGCTATCATTTTTTCTCTTATCTCAGCCGGAATATCTCCTAATTTGGAATACCCCTGCCAATCACTCCAAGTTTTAGACCCTTTGGAACTATTGGTAGGTTTACCTAATCCCATAAAATTATCCTCAAGATTCAAAACCTCTACCTTATCAACATCAGATAGAGGAGCAAATCCATCCATTTCGGTAATTTCTTTCATAGAGACAATATGGTCTGCTTCGAGGGTTTCAACTGGATAACCATAAATTGGATCAAATTTTTCTCCATCAATATTATTGACATGATCGCGTATCTCTTGACTTGGTGTTTTCTTGCGAAGAGAATTATATTCTTCTTTTGAAATTCCTTTAGAAGTACTCGCTACATCATCACTATGCTTAGCCAACTGCTCGCTGGCTTCTTGGCGGAATTCTTTACTTGCTTTCTTGCCGACTTGTTCTGCCGCTTCTTTCATGCCTCGAGCGACATCATCAGATGCATTGTGGACACGGGCACCACTTTTTGTAAAGTTGTCACTAAAGTTTGCTGGCTCTACAAACCTAGTATACCATAAAACCTATAGACCAACGTTTGATAAACCAGAAAAGACCACCATTAAGGTGGTCTTTTCTCCAATTTCGTGCCTTATTTCCAATTACGAAGGTCGCATGTCAACTGGGAGCGAGGTTGGACTCACAACTGATATTGATGAGGTTAAAAATAGGAAAAACTCCCCTCCGACCCCCTAGACGAAGATAAAAAATTTATTACACTACAGAAGGTCTCATAAAATCATAAACATCTATCTGATGTTCTTCAAACAATTCCTCTAACTTCTGTGCTCCCACTTCGGCTCCATGCTTTTCTATAAATTGAAGCTCAGCTTCTGTAATCGGGATAGCTTGTAACCACGTAACATACTCTTCATCAAAATCAAAAGATTCTAAATCCCACAAGAAAGGCTGAGTGAAGAATATATGATTTACTTTCGCATTGGGATAGTAATTTCTAATAATATTTGGATAGACTGCACCTGGAGAGATGCTGTACTCTCCCCTCACAATATTAAAACCACAGTCTGCTATAATATTTGGAAAATATTCCAGCTCCGCATCAGCTGCTCCAATGATTTCAACTCTTAAAGGCTTACCATTTATTCGACGATAAATGGTATATTCTGATAAACCGATTGTTGCTGCAGTTGTTAAATAATCATCCGGACGATTCTCTCCAATGAATAAATCTAATTTGTTATCGTGATTTCTAAATGTATAGGCTTGAGGAACTCCCCCTACAGCATTTTATCGTATTTCATTTGATTCTCCTCTTAAAGTTTGCTGGCTCTACAATCCCAGTATACCATAAACCTTATGGACCAGCGTTTGATAAAAGACCACCTAAATGGTGGTCTTTTATCAAACATTCTACTTGCCATTATGTTCCTGCTGGAAATCTTCCATAGCCTTGAACAACTCAAATTCTTTTTCATTAGCTGGTTGCTTGCCGAGATACTTGTATTCAAAAAATTCTATTCTATCCGTTGGTCCAAACTCACTATCATTCCATGGTGCATAGTCAAAGTCCAAAGAGGTTTTATTCTGTTCATCCACTTTGATTGTAAAGGCGGACCACTCCTCCAGACCCTGCTCGATGAAAATCTTCTTCATCTCACCACCTAGATCAAACAATTTCATAAAATCATTGTCAAATTCGTCTTCAGAAATATTAAATAAAGATGGAATATCCATGTAATAATGATATTTTCCTTTATATTTAAAGAAAAATATCACGCCACCACTAAGCGTCTTATCTACTTCAAAATTAATATAAAGATCATCCCACTCAACTGGAATCATATCGTTGGCCTGATGCACGATTTCGATAATTTTTTCATTCATTTGTTTTTCCATTTTATCCTCCGGTTAGATGTATTTTCCCCGTCTCTAGTATCCTTTATCTGTGAATGGTACCGCTTCTTACTGATAGGTCACCAACATAAAAACGAGGAGCAATACAAACAAGGCTAGGCTAATCAAGAGGGTCACCATTTTTACCAAGCGGTTGTTCTGCCAGTAGCCTGGTTTTCCGATATTGCTAGTCGCATCCATGGAAAAGAGTTGGCTTTGGCGAGGTTGGATGAGAACCAGGACAATCAAGGCGACGGCTAGGACTATCCCTACAATCATTAAAACTTCCATCATTTTCACCTCAAGATTCCTAATAATGTAAAGATCAGGGTAAGAAGGATAAGCAAGCCGAGTAAAATGGAGAAGGTTTTACTGATCTTTTCTCCTCGGGTAGGCTTTTCTTTCTTAAGCGCTCCTTGCTTTAACTCTTCCATGCGTCCTTCGACATCCTTGTAAAATAAATCTTTTTTAGTCATGGCCTTCCCCTATTATCCTTTCCATCCTCTCTCGGTAAGTAGCCAAGTCCACATAGTTAGCATGACGACCTTGATGCCCAAGGGCTTGCCCCATCTTGTCAAGACTGCTGAGAGCTTCTTGAATCTTCGCAATCATGTCTCCAACAGCCTGCACATCAAAGAGGTGTTCTGGAGCTGTGTAAGGTCTGTTATGAGCTGTCTGATCAAAGGCTAGGATAAGCATATTGTGCTCGAAGGCTTGACGGACAGCATCCAAAAGCTCGTTTCCGTAATTGATATCTAGATAGAGATCCGACAGCTGGTAGAGTTCTCGAATCTTTTGCGGACTGGCGTTTTGATAGAGAACGACATTGGGATAGGAAAGCAAGGTCAGCAACTTGGACGACATTTCAGTCACTGCCGCGATTCGGAAGGTCACCATTGGCAAGGACTCAATCAGAGTTTCGATATGCTGGATCTGATCTGAGTTGGTAACGATCAAGGCATCTGGTCGAACGAAATTTTCTCTCTTAAATTGATAATGATAACCTAGATGGAAAAACTTGTCATGATAGGCTGGGTTGGTCAAGGCCAAGGCCTTTTCATAGGTAGCCTTATCTGGTATGAGGATCTGCTTGGCTCTCAGCTCCTCTTGCTCCAAGAGCAGCTGCATATTCCCAGGAAGACAATCATCTAGCGGTTCTTGCCAGACTAAAGTGTCCCGTCCACTCTTGTCTGGATAATGGTATGAGACCAAGAAAGAGGTTGCGAGAGTGTTAAAGAGAAGGTGGCGAGTGTCGATTCCTAAGTCTTGCAAAAAGAAAATCGTGAATTCTACTCGATTTTTAAAATGGCGCAGGGCTTGTCCGGGCAAGGTTAGGAGGATATCGCCTGTCACATGGTTTTCTAGTACAATTTCCTGTCCCTTTGCATCCTGGTACTTGGTCAGGATAGCCTGTCCATCTGCACTATAGGTGGTCTTGGCAAAGCAGGCTCCGTATCGGTTATAGTGGTCTGCTTGGTAGATGCGACCAGATAGGTCCTTCCAGTCGACTTGCTTGACCAGACGGGCCTGAGGAGCCTCCACATAGTGAATCACGCCCCTCTCCCGAGAATCCTCTAGGATATGCGCAAACTGGTTATTACCCGCAATCTCCCAAAATTCAGGTACAGCTACTTGGTTGAAATAAAGAGCTTTTCCCGACTCGTAACCTAGATAGTAGGTAAAGGGAGAAAGAATCCCATCTGGGAGAAAGCCATCTGGCTCGATCACAACCGTGACATGGGACAGGCCAGCAGCTTCTAGACTTTCATGTAAATCTCGACTTTCCTGGCCATATCGATCAAATAGTTGAATCATGCAGGACCTCCTCTATCGTTTTCTTCCACTTGTCCCTTACTTTGTCTGTTAAAAATTCTCTCGCTAGGTCATAAGATGCTGTTCGCATAGCTGGCAAATGATTTTCCTGATAGAGCTGGCAGATCTTTTCCGCGAAGGCCCTTTTAATTTCCATTTCAACATGGTCGTCTGAACTTGGAATCAAGTAGCCATTTTGACCGTCCTGGATAAAGGTTTGGTTGCCATAAGGCACATCAAAACCAATCAGGGGCAAGCCTGAACTAACTGCCTCCATCAAGGTCAGACCAAAGCCTTCACTGGTTGAGGCTGTCAGATAGACTTCGTACTGGGGATAAATCTGAGCCAGGTCTGCATGCCCCTTGAGCTGGATATAGTTCTCCGCTTGGTGAGCCGTGATGATTTCCCTTAAAAGGGATTCCTCACCCCCACTGCCATAAATGTCAAAGGTGAGCTCTGGAAGGACTTGATGCGCCTGGATAACCGCCTTGACGAGCCAGTCGATGTGTTTTTCCTTGGCCAAACGCGAAGCGGTAATGAGAGAAAAGGGCTTTCGTTCCCTAGCAGGCTCCGTCAACTGATCAATGCTCCCAACTGGAATCGTGACGATTCGTGGACGATGCTGACTGTACTGGGCAAATTGACCTTCGAGAACTTCCTTCTGCCGATCCGTAGACACGATAAAACAATCGACCTTGTCCGCATTTGTAAACTGATACTCATAGTAGTTGTTCCAAAGGAGATAGTCTTCGTTACTAGCATTTTCACTATAGTGCTCTGCGTGGACGACAACTGCTAGATGGGCCTTCTGTGCTTCTTCAAAAACAGCCTGACCAATCCCTGTTTCCCTGTCCAAGATGACCAGATCAGACTTGCTCAAGTTCAAACTTTGCATAAAATAGCGCATAAGGGCTGGCTTTCCGTACAGAATCCGGTCCTTAAATCGATAGACCTCTTCCTGGCCTTCAGTCAGCAAGATATCGTAAGCGGTGCTGCCATCTTCATTGAAAAAGCTTCGTTGATAGAGTCTAGCCACTTGGTCTTTGGGCGCGAAATATTCTGTACAGTAGCGTGTGTAGGAGAAATAATCCTTGCGAATCAAGTTCCCCCCAAATACATACTCTGCATGTTGTACTAGATTCTTAGCCGAGTCTACCAAGTAGCAGGTCACAAACTTGTCCTCGTCAGAAAAGTAGACACGCAAAATCTTGCCATCCTGCTCCCTATGACTCTCAAGGCCACCGAAAGAGGCTAAGACCTCATCAACTGTAACACTGGTCGGTGCTAGCTTGATATCTGTAAAATGATTGTAAAGCCAGATTACCTGATCATCCGCAAAGCCGATATTGGCCGTTAAGTGCTGGATATTGTCTGCTAAAATCAAGTCGGTAAAGATAAACTTAGATGCTAGGTCTAAACTTCTAAAAATCCCTGCTCGGTAGGCCTGGGCATACTCGACACCACTGCTCGCCCAACCGATCCCTAGATTTATATTGTAAATTGTCATATGATCCTCTTTTTATGGAAAATGGGTGAGAATCTCACCTTTGGGCGTTACTTCCACAATCCCCATGAGAAGATTGCGTACCATATCTGTACGGATTTGTTGCTTCATGGTTTCAAAGCCTGCATAGGCCTCCTGATAGTACTCCACGATAGGATTCTTTTGAGAAGCAGACTGGCTCCCGATTGCTAGACTGAGCTGTTGGAGGTAGTCGACTTGCTCAACCCAGTTGTCATCAATAGCCTTGAGCATGGATATTCTCAGAAAAGAGTCATAGAGCTGGTGAGGTTGGAGGACTTCCTTTTTAGCTGCGATTTCCTTGGCTATTATTTCCTCTAGTAACTCCCGAATCTGATCTGCATCAGCTAAATCCAAATCAGCTGGTAATTTTCTCATCCCAAAGCTAATATTGGTCACGATGAAGTGAAAGAGTTCTTGGGGGCTGCTATAGGCTTTTTCTGAGATTTGTTTGGTATAGTCTGCCAGTATATCCTCAAGGATATGCTCTAAATCACGGCTCCCATCCAGCAAACGATCTCTTTCTTTGTAGACCATCTGACGCTGGATATTGACGCTTTCTGCATACTCTAAGGTTTGTCTGCGTACTGAGCGACTGGCACTATCACTAGCCTCTTGGGCTTTTCTGACGAGATTGCGGTACTTGCGAGCCTTGAGTAGGATAGGTTTGCTGATATCTTCCACTTGGTAGTCTTGATACAGGTCGTGAACCCAAGACGGTCCAAACTTTTTGATCACATCATCTTCAAGCGATACGAAAAATTGAGACATGCCTGGATCGCCCTGCCGGCCGGAACGACCTCTGATTTGCAGGTCAATTCGTCGGCTCTCCATCCGCTCGGTACCAATCACAATCAAACCGCCCAATTCTGCGACTCCTGGACCGAGTTTGATATCTGTCCCTCGACCTGCCATAGAAGTCGCAACGGTCACTGCCCCCATCTGTCCAGACTCTGCGATAATCTGGGCTTCACGCGCCGCATGATTGGCATTAAGGACATTGTGAGAAATCCCCTCTCGCAAGAGCAAGGACGAATAAAGCTGGGACATTTCTACAGATCCGACAAAAATCAGGAGTGGATTGCCTTTGGCGTGGTAAGTCTTGATAGCTTCGAGAGAGGCATAGACTTTCTCAGGGAGGGTCACATAGAGATTGTCCGGATGGTCCATTCGCCTAAGTGGGCGATTGGTCGGGATACGAATGACGGCCATATTGTAGGTTTCGAAAAATTCTTTTTCTGCCACCTTTCCCGTTCCTGTCATACCTGAGATTTTTCGAAACATCTTAAAGAGACTCTGGTAGGTGATTGAAGCCATGGCTCTGGTTTCAGGAGAAAGCTTCACATGTTCCTTGGCTTCGATGGCTTGATGGAGACCGCCTTGAAGCTTGGTCATTTCCATCAAACGCCCTGTTCCCTTGTCTAACAAGACCATTTCTTGACCTCGAACCAGATAGTCCTTGTCCTTGGTAAAGAGCGTATGGGCCCTGAGAGCATAGACCAGATGTCGAACATAACTGGCGTACTCTTCCTTGTAGAGATGATCAATTCCTAAGAAAGCTTCAACCGTATGGGCCCCCTTTCGGGTCAACCAAACCTGCTCTTTTTCTTCCTTGTAGATGTAGTCTTCTCCTTCAACCAAGGTCGTCACTAGGGTATCAATCATCCCATAATAGTTAGACTGGACACGGGGAGAGCCTGCGATAATCAAGGGAGTTTGGGCACTATCGAGTAGAATGTCATCGATTTCATCAATGATGACATAGTTAAAGGGAGGCAGGAACTTTCCTTCACTAGTGGAGGCAAGATTGTCATTGAGATAGTCAAATCCTAGTACACTATTGGTCGTGTAGACAATGTCCGAGGTGTAGATCTTTCTTTTCTCTTCGGCAGTCAAGTCCTCTTTTGGATCCTCTGAAAAGGGCAGACCGACAGTTAGACCTAAAAATTGGTAGACTGGACCCATTTCACTTGCGTCCCGTCTAGCCAGATAGTCATTGGTTGTGACTAGCATGCTGCCTTTACCCGTTAAGGCATTGAGGTAGAGGGGCATGGTGGCAGTCAAGGTCTTGCCTTCACCTGTATTCATCTCAGCCACATTTCCTTGGTGGATCACGATGGCTCCCATGACTTGCACATCATAGGGAAAGAGACCCAAGATACGTTTATCCGCTTCACGAACAAGGGCATAAGCTTCTACCAATAGCTCCTCCAAGGTTTCTCCCTGGGCAAGACGCTGGCGAAACTCCTCTGTCTTTGCAGCCATTTCCTCATCACTGAGGGCTGCCATCTCTTCTTTGAGGGCATTGATTTGGCTTAAAAGTTTCTTGACCTTTCTCAGTTGTCTTTCCTGATACAAACGATTAAACACCAGCATCCTCCTCAATAGAAAACGAAACAAAGTCAAGAGCCTCAAAACCTGCACTAATTAAGGAAAGGCGATAGGTGTAGGCCGCTTCAGGATAGGTGAAGCTAAAGGAAAATTGCCTTTCAATCTTCTCCTCTATGATTTCCTCATAACGATTTAAAAAGGTCAGTTTGAGATAAAGTCCATTGACCGGTTGAACCCGCATCTTCATGGATAAGCGGTAGGTATGATTTTTCTTAAGAAGAGGGAGGCTGGGCTGGCTTCTAGTAGCCTGATAGTTGACACTAGAAAACCATGTTTTAAGGGTTTCTCCTGAAGCCAACAAAGGATTTTTCAGGGTAACGTGACCATCTGCATGATAGGTGATCTGGCTCCCATAAAGATAAGTAGCTCCCATCTCGCCCCACCTAATATCCTCTCTCTTGATGATAATCATGTCTCACCTCTTCCGTATTCTTCTAGTATCATCTTGTAAAAATGAATAAACCAGGCAACGTTTGTTCCTGTGTCATCGTTGTGTCGACCTGCTGTCCCTTTGGACAAAATCTTAGCGCCTGTCTGGCAGAGGGTCTCCACTAGCTGGTCATAGGCACCACTATCCATATCCTCGTCCTTCATGTAAGAAAGACCAAAGATCGTCTGGGAAAAATCAGCTTGTTTAAATCGGGTCCAAAAACGTTGATCCAAGTCCTTCATGTCTTTCTGGCTCACTCCTCCTGTCTGAAGGTGCAAGACATCAAAGCTAGTTGGAAAGACTCCTGGCGCCTCTAGTCGGCCCCGCTGTGCGATGGTTCCTAGATTGGTCAAGGGTTTTCCGACTACAATCCCCTTGGGTTCAAAGTGGGATCCATAGTAGAGGGCAGGGAAGGTTCCCATTGACAGGCCAGATAGGAGCAAGTCACTTCTATCCAAGCCTAGATAGTCTAGATAGTGTTGGATGGTTGCTTGAATTTTATCTTCTAATTCCTCAGTTCCTAGGTAAAAGGCTCCTCCTTCTAATCGAGGGTCCGAAAAGAGGAGAAAGGGGCATCTGAGATTCTTCATCATCCAGTAACCCTCAAAACCTTCCGCCGGACGGTAACCTGAGAAATAGACTGCTAGAGGAGGCTTGAAATCCCCCGGGTGAAAGAAATAGTTGATTTCCTCACGTTTTTTGTCATGCAGGATATTACCTCCGAGAACAAACTTTCCAAACTGTTTCCGGCTCCAGCGTTGGTGGAGATTGCCGATGTTGACCTTTCCCCGGCCACGCGCTTCAAGAGAAATGCTCAGATAAGCGTCATAGTCTTGCTCCACAATAATTGCTGAGGCAAAGTCTGCTTCCTCAAGGAGAATATCCTGACTAATCTCTGAGATAGAGCCTGCTGGGATCTTTCGCAAACGCAGGCGCAAGTCCACTGGTCCACTCTTTTCATATTCGAGCCAGAGTTCGATTGGCGAATGGGCTTGGACGGTCTGATTATAGGCCCAAGAGGCTAGCTGGGTATAGGTTTTCCCAAAATCACCTTCTAATTCCAGATGCTCAAATCCTTGATAGGAGACAGAGCCTTGAAAACTCGGGTGAATCCGTATCGTAGCTGGACTCAGCTTGTCTCCATAACCACCTTCAAAGAGGGAGGTGGAAAGGTCCCGAACAAAGCCCTGTAGGTCTGTTAGATCCATCGCCTGCATGCAGTGCTGTTTTATGAGCTTCTGAATGTTTTTATCCTGACTTACAAACGGTTCTGGATAGAAAACTGTATAGGGTTCCAAGTTATCTGTAAAAGGCAGTAAATCTCCTAGATAAGCTCCATCCGCAAGAATGACAGCATGAAAATGCTCTAGGTCATTCTCATCCATAATTTTCTGGATGGCAGACGGTGTATCGGGAGAGACATGATACCAGTCTAGTTGGGCTGGTAGGGCAAGTGTATCTCGCCAATCCTCTGGACCGATTTGCAAGATCTTATACTTCTTTTCCATGAGTCACCTCCTCCAACCACTTTTCTAGCTTGATCAGGAATTGCTCCCCAGTGTGTTCCTTTATCTTTTCAATCGAATGAATCAGGGAGTCATTCCATACTTGCAGGCTGTCGAGATAGTAATGGGCAGCTTGCGCAAAGGCCGCAATATTTTCCAACAGATAACCATTCTTCTTATGGCTGACATACTCTGTTTTGACCCTATTAATTTGAGGAATGCCGGCACTAATACCCGCTATCTGGGTATAGAGGAGAGGTTGTCTGTTCAAATCGACAATCAGACGAACAAATTCCAACTGCTTGATCAGTTCTGACTCATCCTTCATATTGACAAATGAATAGCGCATGGCCTGGTGACGATTGTCCTCAAGCGGATTTTCAGCTCCTTGGTAATCAACTTCCTTCTCTAGCTCCTGACTTTGAAACTGGTCGGCAATCATCTCTGCAACTCGTGTTTCCAGCTGCTTCATTTCTTCTTGACTAGCAGCAAAGGCCCCAAAGACCAGCTCTGTATCCTTATTTTCAGAAAGGAAATGCAAGACCTGATAGAGACCTTGGTCGTCTATCCCCTGCTCAAAGTCAAGTTGGTAGTAGAGGAGCGACTCTTTTCGAGTCTGGCTCTTTCCCAGTTCCAATCGAGTATCAAAAGGCGATAAATGATGGAACTTCTCTGCTTGTTCTGGAAAGTCGGATTGAGCCAAACGCAGGGTGTCCTCCCTGTCAACCAGAACAAGGTCCACCTTCGGCAACAAATCAGCCAACTGAGGTAGTTGCTCTTGGGGATTTCGTCCGATAAAAAGGCTGAGAACCTTGGTGCTTTGGCGAGGTAATCGATCTAAAAGAAAAGCATTGTGCTGGTCACACGCAGGCAGAAAATAGGTCGCTTCTTCCTCGGGAAGGTGAGCTATTTTCTTCTCAAAAAACTCAGCAATCAATTCGCCCATATCTCGGTAAGCCTCTTTTTGGAAGCGAAAAGCAAAGATAGGATTGACCTCGATACGGCCCCCATCTTGCAAGTACTCTCTAAACTGCCACAGTCCCTTGGGATTGAGGTAGTCTTGGTAGATAGCCTGACCATCTTGGTAGTAAATGACACTGGAGACCAGCCCCCTATCATCCATCAGGTAGTTGGCAGACAAGAGCCCATCTTCCTTGAAATACTGAATCGTACTGATAAAACCTTCAATCCCATGCTCCACCTGGGCATAGGGCTTTCCATTTCTCAAAACTAAAATGGTAAAGGGACTGTAAACAAACTCGCACTCCTCTTCCCACTCAATATCTCTGACCTGCAAGACCTGCGATCGAATCTCGTGAAAATCCTGTAATTCATCAAATAAGGAATAAACCTGTGCTTCTAAAATACCTTGGCGATGGAGAAAATAGCGAAGATGAGGCTGATAGGACAAAAGGAGGACCTGTGCAGGAATCCCTTGGCATTGCATCAAGCGAATCTGATTAAAGGTGTCATCAAATTCTAGCTTAAAATGAGAAAAATACCAAGGTGTCAAATCAGCATGCCAGGGACGCTCCTTGCCATACCAAGCCGGGATAAAGTAATACATCAAAACCTCCTAGAATAGTGGCCGATACCTTTCATTTAATCTGAGCGCCTGCAGTTCGTCGTGAATCGTAAAGAGCATGCCACTCAAAATTAAAAAGAGTCCAGGAATCATGCTGACTTTTAACAGACTCTCATCCTTCAAGACAAACAAGATTGGAAGTCCAGCCAAGGTAACGTTAAAGACTGCACCTATCAGAGCAAAGCGGAGAACCAAACGGTTGATAAAGCGACTGGTATCCTCACCGGGATAGACTCCGTAGATGTAATCTCCTGATTGTTTCATCCGATCTGCGATCTGTTGACCACTCACATTGACAAAGGCAAAGGCAATGCTAAAGACAAAGAGGATAAGGATATAAGCGTATATCCACAAGGGTTTCCCCATCGCATACTGCTCCAGTATGGCAGGGTAGAGAGGATTACCCTTATCCAGATGTTGAAGCAAGAGCAAGAGATAAGAAGGCAAGCCCATGAGACTCATCACATACATATAAGGCATGCCACCAGCAGGATTGAGCATGATTTCCAGATAGGAATAGCGTTTAAAGCGAGAATGGAGCCCGATTTTATTGATAGGGATGCGGTATCGCGCTCGGTAAAAGAGAACGACTAGATAGGTAAAGAGGACACCAAGCACTACCAACAGGAAAAGCAACCAAGGGGATACCTTGTACACTTGAACCGATTGGATGATATCTTGTGGGAGTGATATCACCATACTGGCCAATAAAATAACGATCGGGCCTCCAACTCCGATAGACGCATTGATGTCTGACAGCCAAACTAAGAAGAAGGTCCCCGCAACCAAAAGGCTGGTATTGAGGAGAAAGACCAAGAAGGGATTGTAGGGGGCTTGGACAGGGAGGTTTGTCGTCAAGGCCAAGGCCTGAATCAAGGCAATCCCTAACGTCAAGTACATTTTCCGTCTATCTTGGACTTCTGAAGAAACCGAGTTTAAGCCCAGCTTCTTCGAAAAGGAAAACATCTGCCACAAGATCATAGCTGACATCCAAGGTGAAAGCCCGATGGAAAAGAGAGAGAGGCTGCGAAGATTTCCACCAGTCAGGGCTACTGAAAAGTCCAGATAGGCTGCGCCTCCTCCGAGAAAATTCCGGCTATTGAGGTCAACAAAGGGAAGAGCCAGACGACTCCCGAGCACATAAATAAAGAGCAAAAACAGGGTGTGCATCCCTTTTTTTACTGCTATCGATGAACGAAATTCTTTCACTAGCTCCTCCTTTTCTTTTTTATCTTTCCGTCCTGTCACACGGGACCAATCCAGCCTTTTTATCTTAGCATCTTCAAACCTCTATCTCAGTTTTCGTGAGTTTTCTCGTCCAGATAAGCCTTCAGAGCAGCCACCATTTCTTCTGGTCTTTCTGCTGAGAAAATACCCGCATAGGCACTTTCAGCTAGTTCCTGGGACTGGGTATTGTCAAAAGTCAAGATTGGTTTCTCAAAGCGTGAAATATAGTCATAAACAACACTCAACTTGTCATCGTGGTTAATATCAAGATAGACATCTGTCTGCTGGATTAGCTTCTCAACCAAGAGGGGGAAGGTGTTGGGATAGAGGGTCACATTTTCAAAACGTGACAAGAGCATGAGTTCCGGTGCCATCGTCGTATAGGCTGCAATGTAGAAATGCAACTCTGGCAAGGCTTGAACCAGATAGTCGATTTTCTCAAGATGCCAGGAGTTAGTCAAATTAACACAAGACATAACTGGCTGATAGACTGTGACTGGATAGTCAATTCCAGCCTGACGCCATTTTTCAGTAATGGCAGACCACTCCATCAGATGATAGTGCCACCAAACCTCACGCAAACGCCCAACCGAATGAGTGTTCCAAGGTTTGTCTTGGGATAGGAAATGCAAGATGGCTGGCAGAGGCTCTAGGGGAATCTGGAAGATAAATTCATGTCCATGTGAGGCAGCCCCACTGTCAAAACCAATCTGGAAATTATAGTTCTGATCCAGAGGAGCATAGCTGTCATGAAAGAGCATATTGAGGATGGACTGGTCTCCCTCACTGACATGTTGGTGTTCCCGCTCCGTCAACTCAACTAGCTCTTGTCTCACAGCTTCTGCCCGCCATTTTTTGTTATTGATCAAGAGTACACCTGCATTAAAGCCAACCCCAACTCCAAAACAAGATGGCGCGGCAGCCAGGTAGTTTTCTCCTAAGTCCATTTCAAAGAGAGCCATCAAATCAGCTGTCACTACCAAATCACTGTCCAAGTAAAGAACCTTGTCCTCTTCGACAAAATCAGGGATAAAGTAACGGGCAAAGGTCATGTGATTGATATGGGGCAGTTTGTTGCTCCAGTTCATCTGAAACTGGGCGCCAAGCATCTTGACATCCACTAATTCACCGCCCATTTGCTCTACTATCGGTCTGAGAGCGCGGAACCACTCCTGAGGAATATCCTGATTAAAGATATAGACCTTGACATGGCTATTATGGTAGCAGAGAGACTTGAGCGCTGTTTCAATCTGGCGAATATAGGCATAATCTCCTGCGAGAACAATTGTTTTTTTCATTTAGTTTCCTTCAGTTTACAACGACTGCTTCTTTGATTCCAAAAGCGTGCGGATAGACTCGATCATTTGATCTACGGCTGCTGGTGAGTAAACGTGACTGTAACCACTCGAGTCATGACTAGTGGTCTCAAAAGCAAATATAGGGATTTCTCTTTGCTGTACCTCTTGGATAATGTTTGCAATTTCATCCTCATGATTGATGTCCAAGTAAAAGTCAATCTTTTCCAAGACCTTTTTGACATTCATGGGATTAAAGTAAGGATAGAGTCGTACATTCAGATACGATTGCAAGTTCATGATTTCCGGCGCAAAATTGGTATGAGCTAGGATAGAGAACTCTACATCGGGCAATTCTTGGATCAGGTGTTCGATTCTCTCTATGTGACATGTATTGGTAAAAATAGCGGTCGCATACTGGGGAGTTTGAACTAAAGATGCCAATCCTTTATGGAAATCACATTTTTTCATGACGATATCAGGCCACTCTAGTCCGTAGTAAAACCACCAGTCCTCCCTAAAACGATTGAGGTTGATTTGGTACCAAGGCTTGTCCCCTGTATAATGGATAATCTTGGCTGTCTTCTCAGTAGCAAGAGAGTCCCTATACCAAGAATCCATCTGGTAATTTCGAGCCACTGTATCCATACCAACCATAAAATTATAGGTAGCTGGCAGCGATTTCCAACGACCTTCAAAAAGGTGATTTAACACGCCCTGATCACCAAAAACTTGGTCATGCAGTTGGTCTGTCAAGCTCAACAAGTGCTCCGTCACCTTTTCTTGACGCCAGAGGGCCACATTAATCAGCAAGACACCAGAATTAAAAGTGCTAGGAACTAGAGCATCTGCTACAGCAGCTACCGGCCAGTCCACCATATCTTCTAAAAAGAGTTGATCTAGGTTTGATCTAACGATGATATCCGAATCCAGGTACAAGGCTAGGTCTTCGCTGACATACTGAGGAATAAAATAACGAAAGTAAGCCGCGTAACTTAGATGAGCCAAGGGAAGATGATACTCCTTTAAGCCATGATGACTAATCTTGACATTGACGATTTTTGAGGCTAGAGGCTCTAGACGTCTCTCCATGAGCTGAAACCATTCAGATGGCAAATCATCATTGAAAACATAAAAAGTCACTGCTCGGTTATGGGCACAGATTGACTTGATTGTTGTCTCAATCTTGTCCATATATGCATTATCACCACCGAGTACAATGGCTTTTTGAAGCTCTTTTTTCATTTCGTCCCCTTTTCTTTTCACATTCTTTTGGCTACTTTTCTACTACTGTAGTTCTGATTTTTTCGATGATTATCTCACCTTCCTATTATACCTTTTCCCCTAGTTTATTTCAAACTCGAAAGAGGATTTTCCCCTTCTCACATATAGAAAAAACCTTTGAAAAATCATGTTTTCAAAGGTTTTCCATTTTACTATTTATTCATTGATTTTTATATCTTATCAATGACTTTCTTGATCGTCATTCTGATCCTTCTTGGCAAGAAGACCGATACCTGTCACAGCTGTCAATGCTCCCAATAAAGCAGATGCTATCGAAGTCGACGCTCCTGTATTTGGCAAGACTTGTTTCGGCTTGCTTGAAGCGAATTGACCTTGGCTTGCAATGCTGGCCATTGAGAGAGAAGTGCTTGTTGAAGTAGATGCCAGAGCACTTGCTGACGCAGATCTACTAATAGAATCTGAAGTCGAGAGACTAGCGCTAATCGACGTTGACTCGCTCGCTGACATGCTTGCTGAAATCGAAGCACTTTCTAGAGTCGATTCACTGGCTAACATGCTAGCTGAGAGTGATGCGCTCGTTGAAGTAGATTCGCTCACTGATGTACTTACTGAGATCGAGGCACTTGTTAGAGCCGATTCACTGGCTAATACGCTAGCTGAGAGTGATGCGCTCGTTGAAGTAGATTCGCTCAATGAAGTACTTGTTGAGATCGAAGCACTTTCCAACGCCAACTCGTCCGCTAGCATACTTGCAGAAGTTGAAGTACTTGTTGAAGCGGATTCGCTGGCGCTCACTGACACAGATTGGCTTGAGCTTACAGATGCTGACTCACTGGCGCTAGCTGAAGCTGATTGACTTGAGCTTACTGAAGCTGACTCACTTGCGCTTACAGATGCAGACTGATTAGCACTTACTGAAGCCGATTCACTTGAGCTTACTGAAGCAGACTGGCTGGCGCTCGCTGAGGCTGATTGGCTAGCACTCACTGAGGCAGACTGACTTGAGCTCGCTGATGCAGATTCACTTGCACTTACTGAGGCTGATTGACTCGAGCTTACCGATGCAGATTCGCTTGAACTTACTGAGGCTGACTCACTTGCACTCAATGATGCTGATTGACTCGAACTTGCGGATGCTGACTCACTTGAGCTTGCCGAAGCTGATTGACTCGAGCTTACTGAGGCGGATTCGCTTGCGCTTACTGAGGTTGATTGGCTTGAGCTTACCGACGCCGATTGGCTAGCACTCACCGATACAGATTGGCTGGAGCTTACTGAGGCGGACTGGCTTGAGCTTGCTGACGCAGATTGACTCGAGCTGACTGATGCGGATTGGCTTGCGCTAACTGAAGCGGATTGGCTTGAACTTACTGATGCGGACTGACTCGAGCTTACAGACGCAGACTGACTGGCGCTCACTGACGCTGATTGGCTAGCACTCGCTGAAGCTGATTGGCTCGAGCTTACAGATGCAGACTGACTGGCACTCACTGAAGCGGATTGACTAGCACTTACTGATGTTGATTCACTTGCGCTGGCTGAAGCGGACTCACTTGCGCTTACTGAAGCGGATTGACTCGAGCTTACAGACGCAGACTGACTGGCGCTCACTGACGCTGATTGGCTAGCGCTCGCTGATGCCGATTCGCTTGAACTTACTGAAGCTGACTGGCTAGCACTCGCTGAAACTGATTGGCTCGAACTTACAGATGCAGACTGACTGGCACTTACTGATGCTGATTGGCTGGAGCTTGCAGATGCAGACTGACTGGCACTCACTGAAGCGGATTGACTAGCACTTACTGATGCTGATTCACTTGCGCTCGCTGAAGCTGATTGACTCGAACTTACAGATGCAGACTCACTCGAACTTACTGAGGCAGACTGACTTGCGCTCACTGAAGCGGATTGGCTCGCGCTCACTGAAGCAGATTCGCTGGAGCTTACAGACGCTGATTGACTCGAGCTTACTGATGCAGACTGACTCGAGCTGGCTGACGCAGATTCAC
>NZ_AJRG02000019.1:0-36417 GCF_000298715.2 Streptococcus sp. GMD5S | reverse complement strand
TCCCGCAATTTGGCTCGGTAGCTCAGTTGGTAGAGCAATGGATTGAAGCTCCATGTGTCGGCGGTTCGATTCCGTCTCGCGCCATATTTTATTTTATTAAGCGGGTGTAGTTTAGTGGTAAAACTACAGCCTTCCAAGCTGTTGTCGCGAGTTCGATTCTCGTCACCCGCTTTGAACGAAAGTTCATACCAAGTTTTTGAACTTGGGCGCGTAGCTCAGGTGGTTAGAGCGCACGCCTGATAAGCGTGAGGTCGGTGGTTCGAGTCCACTCGTGCCCATTAATAGGAGAATTACTCAAGAGGCTGAAGAGGACGGTTTGCTAAATCGTTAGGTCGGGTAACCGGCGCGGGGGTTCGAATCCCCCATTCTCCGTACGTTAAGAGAGCTGTTAGGCTCTTTTTTTGTATGTAAATCCCCCTTCTAAATCATTAAAAGGGGGATTTGTTTATTACCAACCCGTTAGTGATATTTCTCCGCTATTTAGCCAGATAGTATGTTTATCTTCAAATTCGACTTGTAGTTGGCCGGATTCTGAGATTTCTTTTGCAAGACCTTTCTCAAATTTTCCGTCTAGCTGGAAAGTAACTTCTTTTCCAAGAACGATTGATCTTTCTTTATAGATATAAAGTAGCTCATCTGAATCCGTATTGTAGAAACAATTCCATATTTCGCTGATGAGCTCATTACGACTAATTGGTGCAGGTGGCATAAATAGGCTGCCTGCTTTTTCTTTGAGGTTATCTGGGAAGTCTGCTATAGAAAAATTTATACCAAGTCCGATAATGACGTCTGTAACCAAGCCTGTCTCAACTGATGTCATCGCTTCAGTGAGGATACCTGCTATCTTTTTATTTTTAAAGTAGATGTCATTTACCCATTTGATATCTACTTCTATCATAGTTAGGTTTTTAATGGCTTTGTAGACTGCAGCAGCTACAAGGAGAGTATAGGAAGGGAGTTTTTCATAAGGAAGATTGGGTTGAACATGCAGGGACATATAGATCCCCCCCTGAGATGGAGAATAGTAGCGGCGCTGAAAGCGGCCACGACCTGCTGTTTGACAGGTTGAAAGATAGAGTGTATTTCCTTTGTTTCCAGCTTCAATCCCTTCTTTTGCATCTGTTTGGGTTGATTTGGTCTCAGGTTTGTAGCGAATGGTTAAGTTGGTGTTCTCCTGAATCAAATCAGGCAATATCAGATCGCCTTGAATAAGCTTATAGCCTCTATTTTTGATACTGTCAATTTCTAGGCCTTCTTGTTGAAGACGTTGGATCGCTTTCCATATGGATGTACGGCTTAAATTCAGTTCTTCTCCGATTTTTTCTCCGCTAACATAATCGTTTTCTCTAGCTAATATTTGGTAGACTAGTTGGTGTGATTTCATTGATTTTCCTTTCTAGCTAAGAGGGAGTGAGAGTATTCTTTTCGAGTTTGACTAGGTGTTTTATGAAAAAACTGTTTGTAGGCTTTTGAGAAATGTAGTGGGTCTGAAAAACCTACAGAATATGCAATGACTTTGATCGTTTCATTTGTGTGTTCTAGTAACTGTTGAGCACGGTTCATTCGAACGAAAAGTAAATACTCTTTTGGAGAGAGTTGGTGAAATTCTTTAAACACACTAGTTAAGTAACTTCTATGAACCGATAGCTCTTTTGCTAAATCTTGAATGGTGAGCGATCGTGGATAGTGACTATCAATTAATTGTTTGCAGTCAAGATAGAGCTGGTGAGTTGATGAAATATTCTCTTTTTTCTGATTGGGAGCAATCGTTCCTAGATGAAACATTAGTTCATGGAGTTGTCCCATGATGTGGAGTTGAGCCAATTCATTAGTTTTTGTAATCTGAGCAAAGCGGACAATATCTGAGATGAGTTTTGCAGTTGTCTGTGTATGACAGTTATTTGACTGGATGAGGTAGGATTGGTCAGAAATTTGAGATAGAGCAAAGTAGTCGGGTGTCCTCCCTCCAGTGATCCCCAACCAGTAGTAAGCCCAAGGATCCTGGTTATCTGCTTGATAGAATGTTAATTCATCTGGTTTTAGTAAAAAGAAATCTCCTGCCTTTAAATCAACAATTTTCCCCTTATAATGGAATTGACCTTTTCCTTTAGTAATGTAATGTAGTACATAGGTATCTCGAATAGCTGGGCCAAAAGAATAGTTAGGCGTGCATTCTTCATAACCGTAGAAGCTAAGAGAGAGATCAATTGTTCCAGTCTGGTATTCTGAAAAAACGAGCATGGGCCACCTCCTACCTAACATTTTACCATACTTTGTATACATTTCTCTATTTTAGAAAGCGCTTTTATGTGATAAAATTTTATCAAGAAATGGATGAGGTACAATTTATGGGAGTTCGAATAGAGAATAATCTATTTTACGTTGAGAGTAAAAGTTTAAGTTTGATTATTGAAAATAGGGATGGGTTCTTATTATTAAAACATTTAGGAAAGACTATTAAGAACTATAGAGGGGCTAATAGTGTTTACGAACGCGATCATGCTTTTTCTGGTAATCCCATAGCTACTAATCGAACCTTTAGTTTGGATACGCAACGTCAGATTTTTGGACAACATGGTTTGGGTGACTTTAGAAAACCAACTTTACAGATTCAACATGATGCAACTGAAGTAACAGACTTTCGATTTGTAGAAGCAAAGATTTTAAAAGGTCAGAATGGTCCACAGGGCTTACCTTCTCCTCACAGCATGGATGCTACAGAGACGCTTGCCTTGATTTTAAAAGATCCTCAAGCTAAACTTAGTCTTACTTTGTATTATACGGCTTTTGATAATGATGCGACAATTGCTAGTTACAGCAAATTCGAAAATAATAGTAATCAGGAAGTTGTCATCCATAAGGACTTTTCTTTTATGGCTGATTTTCCTGCTGCAGCTTATGAAATGGTGACTTTACAGGGAGCTTATGCTCGTGAAAAGACTGTTCGACGTCAACAGGTAGAGCAAGGAATCTTTTCAATTAGTTCGAACCGTGGAGCTTCTGGGCATGCTCAAACACCAGCTCTTCTATTATGTGATCAAGGAGTTACAGAGGATGCTGGGAATGTGTTTGCTCTACAACTGATGTATAGTGGAAACTTCGAAGCTTTTGTCCAAAAGAATCAACTGAATGAAGTTCGGGTGGCTATTGGCATTAATCCAGAAAACTTTTCTTGGAAGTTAGATCCTGAGGAAAATTTTGAAACACCGGTAGCTTTAGTGACCTATTCAGATAAGGGATTAACTGGTATTAGTCATGAAAGTCAGAATTTTGTACTTAAGCACATTATGCCAAGTAAATTTTCTAAAAAAGAGCGTCCAATTCTAATCAATAACTGGGAAGCTACCTACTTTGACTTTCAGAGAGAAAAACTGTTAGAACTAGCTGATGAAGCTAAGAAAGTTGGAATTGAACTTTTTGTATTAGATGATGGGTGGTTTGGTAATCGCTTTGATGATAATCGTGCTTTAGGTGATTGGGTTGTGAATGAGAAAAAACTGGGTGGAAGTCTAGAAAGTCTGATTTCAGCGATCCATGAAAGAGGTTTGCAGTTTGGGCTTTGGTTAGAACCGGAGATGATTTCTGTTGATAGCGACTTGTATCGCAAACATCCTGACTGGGCTATTCAGGTTCCAGGTTATGAGCATACCTATTCTCGAAATCAATTAGTACTTAATCTTGCCAATCCTCAGGTAGTAGAATATTTGAAAAATGTTTTAGATGAACTCCTCTTTCATCATAAAATTGACTACATCAAATGGGATATGAACCGCAATATCACTAATCTGGGGAATGGTTCAGTTTATCTGGAAACCCAGATGCAGTCTCATCAGTACATGATGGGGCTTTACGAACTCGTTTCTTATCTGACAGAGAAGCATAGCCATATTCTCTTTGAGTCCTGCTCAGGTGGTGGTGGACGAAATGATCTTGGTATGATGCGTTATTTCCCACAAGTCTGGGCTAGTGATAATACTGATGCAATTGCACGTTTACCAATTCAATACGGTTCATCCTATCTCTATCCAACCATTTCTATGGGGGCTCATGTATCAGCAGTACCAAATCATCAGATGGGACGAAAGACCCCATTGGAAACTCGTGGTCATGTAGCAATGATGGGAAATCTGGGCTATGAGCTTGATTTAACAAGTTTATCAGATGAAGAGAAGGCTGAGATTGCTAATCAGGTGAGCTTATATAAAGAATTGCGACCAGTAGTCCAGTTGGGAAATCAGTATAGGTTAATCAATCCCAATGCTGAATCCAATGAAGCAGCTCAACAATTTAACTATGGAAATCAAACGATTGTAACCTACGTCCGAGTCTTATCAGTTGTAGAAACAATGGAAACCACCTTGAAACTGAAAGATTTGGAGGTGGAAGGGCTTTATGAGCTGGAAGGGACAAACATTGTTTATTCGGGTGCAGAGCTCATGTATGCAGGTTTAACTGTTACCCTATCACCAGGAGATTTTTTGAGTAGACAGTATAAATTCAAAAGACTATAATAAAAGCGTATAAATTTATCAAGGAGGCATTCCAATGAAATGGTATAAGAAAGCAGGTTTTCTTTTAGTAGCTGGGGCAAGTTTACTAGGCCTAGTGGCTTGTGGTCAGAACAATCAATCAGCTGATGGTAAGGTAACGATTGAGTTTTTTAACCAGAAGACCGAGATGGCAGATACCTTGCAAAGGATAGTGGATGATTTTGAGAAGGAACACCCTAATATTGATGTGAAGCTGACTACAGTACCTTCAGCTGGAATTGTTCTAAAGACTCGTATTTTATCAGGAGATGTTCCAGATATTATTAATATCTATCCTCAAAATATGGATTTTCAGGAGTGGGCGAAGGCAGGCTATTTTGCAGATATGACAGGAAAACCCTATCTTGAGAACATCAAGAATGACTATGCCGAAAAGTATGCAATCAATAACAAGATTTATAGTGTGCCATTAACAGCCAACCTTTATGGAATCTATTACAATAAAACGAAGTTTAAAGAATTAGGACTTGAGGAACCGAAGACTTTTAAAGAGTTTCAAGAGATTGTCAAAAAGATAAAAGATAGTGGGAATTCTCCGTTTGCGGTTGCAGGCAATGAAGGCTGGACATTGAATGGTTACCACCAACTTTCTCTCATTACTCTTACAGGTAGTGGAGACGCGGCTAATAACTACCTTCGCTTTTCAAAACCAAACGCAATCTCTGCAGATGATGCTATTTTAAAAGCAGATGCAGAACGACTCGATTTATTAGCAGATAATGCTCAAGATGGTTGGCGTGGTGCCTCTTATAATGATGCGGTGGTAGCATTTTCGAGTGAAAAAGCCTTGATGATGCCACAAGGATCATGGGCATTAGCCGCAATTAATCAACAGGATCCAAAATTTGAGGTGGGGATGTTTGCCTTTCCTGGAGAAGAAGTAGGAAAAGAAGTCACTGTTGGTGCAGGGGATATGGCATTATCAACTTCAGCTACTACCAAACACCCTAAGGAAACCGAAGAATTTATCAGCTATATGACTAGTCCAAAAGCTATGCAGTCATACTATGATGTAGATGGATCACCAGTTGCGGTAAAAGGCATACAGGAAAAAGAAGATTCAGCGCTTGCAGCTATTTCTAAACTGGCTTTTACGGACAAACATTATGTTTGGTTGGGCCAACGCTGGAACTCTGAAGAAGACTTTTTTAATCTAAGTGCAGGTTACCTGATGGATAAAAATCTGAAAAATATGGCAAACAATCTCAATGCTTTCTTTAATCCAATGAAGGCAGATTTGGACTAGAATAGGAGTTAAGATGATATGGCTATTCGAAAATTTTTAAATAAATACTGGGGTTGGACATTTTTGCTCATCCCGCTTGCTTTACAAGCTATCTTCTTTTACTTTCCAATGGTACAAGGTGCTTTCTATAGTTTGACTAACTGGACTGGATTGACCTATAATTATAAATTTGTTGGTTTAAATAACTACAAATTACTGATGATTGATGGGAAATTCTTCACAGCCATATCCTTTACTTTGATTTTAACTCTGGCATTGATTATTGGAGAGATTACGATTGGGATGGTTGTGGCACGAGCCTTAAATTCTAAGATGAAGGGGCGGACCTTCTTTAGAGCTTGGTTCTTTTTCCCGGCTGTTTTATCTGGTTTGACAGTTTCCTTGATTTTTAAACAATTCTTCAACTATGGGCTTCCAACGATTGGAAAAATTTTAGGAATTAGTTTTTTACAAGAGAGTCTATTAGGGACACCTGTCGGAGCGGTAGTGGCAACTATTTTTGTTCTTCTATGGCAAGGAGTAGCTATGCCAATCATTCTCTTTCTTGCTGGTCTTCAGAGTATTCCAACTGATATTTTAGAGGCAGCATCAATTGATGGTGCAACCAGTAAACAAACTTTTTGGAAGATTGAATTGCCCTATTTACTGCCAACGATCTCAATGGTTTTTATCTTGGCTCTTAAGTCTGGTTTGACAGCCTTTGACCAAATTTTTGCGTTGACGAGTGGTGGTCCAAATAATGCTACAACGTCTCTTGGACTTTTAGTCTACAACTATGCTTTCAAGAGTAATCAATATGGATATGCGAATGCAATTGCCTTGATTTTATTCTTAATTATTGGAATTGTTTCTCTGATCCAAATCAAGCTATCAAAGAAATTTGAAATCTAATAGAGGAGTCCTACACATGAAAAAAGAAGAAAAATTGAATCAGTTTTGGAAATACGTCCTCTTGATAGTCGGTGGTATTCTTATACTTGTTCCTTTGTTGGTAACAGTATTTAGTTCTTTCAAGACAACTAAGGATATCATGAATCATTTCTTTAGTTTGCCCAATCCTTTTACGTTGAGTAATTATGAACGATTGATTTCGGATGGAATTGGAGGCTATTTCTGGAATTCAGCAGTTATTACGGTGTTATCATTGATTGTAGTGGCTTTCTTTATACCAGCTGCAGCTTATTCCATTGCTCGAAATATGTCCAAGAAAAAAGCCTTTGCAATTATGTATTCGCTCTTGATCTTAGGGATATTTGTTCCATTTCAGGTGATTATGATTCCCATCACAGTTATGATGAGTAAACTCGGTCTAGCGAATATGTGGGGGCTAGTAATACTCTACTTAACTTATGCTATTCCACAGACTCTCTTCTTGTATGTTGGTTATATTAAAATCAGTATACCAGATAGTTTAGATGAAGCTGCAGAAATTGATGGGGCTGATCGTTTTACAACTTATCGTCGAATCATTTTTCCAATGTTGAAGCCCATGCATGCGACAACTTTGATTATCAATGCCCTCTGGTTCTGGAATGACTTTATGTTGCCACTTTTGATTCTGAATAAGGATTCCAAGATGTGGACTTTGCCTCTCTTCCAATACAACTATCAAGGTCAGTACTTCAATGACTATGGCCCAAGCTTTGCATCCTATATTGTAGGAATTGTAACGATAACTATTGTCTACCTCATCTTCCAAAAACATATCATTTCAGGAATGAGTAACGGGGCAGTGAAGTAAGAAAGTGCTTAGGGAATCTATAATTCCATACATAGACGAAAGGTTCAGCTTGTTGGCAATTCTATGTAGAAAACAAGAAAGTAGTACTTAGTTGCTTGCAGTTTAGTACGAGTTCGATGTGAACAAAAATCTAAAAATATCTTTCATTTACGAAGCCAGGTCATATAAGACTTGGCTTTCATCAGAAAAAGGAGAACATCTATGACCATTCAAAATAAAACTATGTTGATTACTTACTCAGATAGTCTTGGAAATAATCTTAAAGACTTATATGAGAATTTGGAAGAACATTTTGGCGATGCTATTGGGGGAGTTCACCTTCTACCATTTTTCCCATCAACAGGTGATCGTGGATTTGCGCCAGTTGACTATGATGAAGTGGATTCAGCTTTTGGTGATTGGGAGGACGTTAAGCGTTTAGGTGAGAAATATTATCTTATGTTTGACTTTATGATTAATCATATTTCTCGTCAATCTAAGTATTATAGGGACTATCAAGAAAAACATGAAGCCAGTGAATTTAAAGATCTCTTTTTAAACTGGGATAAGTTTTGGCCAGAGAACCGTCCGACACAGTCTGACGTAGATTTAATCTACAAGCGTAAGGATCGTGCACCAAAGCAAGAGATTGTATTTGCAGATGGTTCAGTAGAACATTTGTGGAATACCTTTGGTGAGGAGCAGATTGATCTTGATGTGACCAAAGAAGTAACGATGAGATTCATCCGTAAGACCATTCAACATCTAGCAAGTAACGGGTGTGATTTGATTCGTCTAGATGCCTTTGCTTATGCAGTGAAGAAATTGGATACCAATGATTTCTTTGTGGAACCAGATATTTGGAATTTATTGGACAAAGTTCGAGATATCGCTGCTGAGTATGGGGCAGAGCTTTTACCTGAGATTCATGAACACTATTCGATTCAGTTTAAAATAGCGGATCATAATTACTATGTTTACGATTTTGCCCTTCCAATGGTGACTCTTTATACTCTTTACAGTTCCAGAACAGAGCGTTTGGCCAAGTGGTTGAAGATGAGCTCGATGAAGCAATTTACGACACTAGATACTCATGATGGGATTGGAGTGGTGGATGTCAAAGATATCCTGACTGATGAGGAAATTGACTATGCTTCAAATGAACTCTATAAGGTTGGAGCGAATGTCAAACGCAAGTACTCTAGTGCAGAGTATAACAATCTAGATATCTACCAAATCAATTCAACCTATTATTCAGCACTTGGAGATGATGATGTCAAGTACTTCCTTGCTCGTTTGATTCAAGTTTTTGCTCCAGGCATTCCTCAGGTTTACTATGTGGGTCTATTAGCAGGAAAAAATGACTTGAAATTTTTAGAAGAAACCAAAGAAGGTCGAAATATTAATCGTCATTACTATAGCAACGAGGAAATAGCAGAAGAAGTTCAACGTCCTGTGGTGAAGTCTCTTCTCAATCTATTTTCTTTTCGTAATCAATCAGAGGCCTTTGACCTAGAAGGGACTATTGAGATAGAAACACCAACAGCTCACAGCATTGTAATCAAACGTCAAAATAAAGACAAGTCCGTAACAGCAGTAGCAGAAATTGATTTGCAAAGTCAGACCTATCAAGTAGTGGAAAACGGCAGAAAAATTCAGTTCTAGTGCTATATTGATGATAGAATTTTTTGTGGTGAAAACGTGTTCATTGTTCCCAAATGACGGAAAAAATGGTAGAATATAAAGATAGTTTAGCATTTATCTTCTGGAGAAATCCAGAACAGAAAGGATCCGTTTTGAAATCAATTGGATTACTGGATAAGATAAGAGGGCTTTCGAAAAAAGATTTCTTTTTATATTTGATGATCATAAGTATCTTTTTACCTTTTTATTTATTCTTAGGGCTCTTTGCTTTATATTTGATAGGTTTACTTGTTACTGGGGAGATGAAGGGAATTATCAAAGGATTGGCCAAACATCCTGTACTTCTCTTTTTTATTGCCTACAGTAGTATCATCTCTATCGTCGCTAAGAATTGGCTTGGATTGGTTGCATCTTTACTGATGTTTCTCTTCCTCATTTTCTTTAGTTTCTACCAGAAACGTCTGACACATGCTTTCTTTCGACTGATACTGCAGACAATCTTGTTTGGTAGTGTGCTCTCTGCGGCTTTTGCTACTTTGGAGCATTTCCAAATTGTAAAGAAATTTAACTATGCCTTTCTTTCGCCCAATATGCAGGTATGGCATCAGAATCGGGCAGAAGTGACCTTTTTTAATCCTAATTACTATGGAATTATTTGTTGTTTCTGTATCATGATTGCCTTCTATCTCTTTACAACGACCAAGTTGAATTGGTTGAAGGTATTCTGTGTGATTGCAGGCTTTGTTAATCTCTTTGGATTGAACTTTACGCAAAATCGAACTGCCTTTCCTGCTATTATCGCTGGAGCCATCATTTATCTCTTTACAACCATTAAAAACTGGAAGGCCTTTTGGCTTAGTATCGGGGTCTTTGCGATTGGCTTGAGTTTCCTTTTTTCTAGTGATTTGGGAGTTCGGATGGGGACTTTAGATTCCTCTATGGAAGAACGCATTTCTATCTGGGATGCTGGGATGGCCTTGTTTAAGCAAAATCCTTTTTGGGGGGAGGGGCCATTGACCTATATGCACTCTTATCCTCGGATAAATGCTCCTTATCATGAACATGCTCACAGCCTTTATATTGATACGATTCTGAGTTACGGAATTGTGGGAACCATTTTATTAGCTTTGTCTTCTGTTGCTCCTGTTCGTTTGATGATGGATATGAGTCAGGAGTCGGGGAAACGTCCAATTATCGGTCTTTATCTATCTTTCCTTACAGTGGTTGCTGTGCATGGAATCTTTGACTTGGCCCTTTTCTGGATTCAGTCAGGCTTCATTTTCTTGTTAGTTATGTGCAGTATTCCATTGGAGCGTCGAACTTTGGTATCAGACATGACGGATTAAGTTTATAAGATTGAAATCTTCTACCTTGAGTAGGAGATTTTTTACTGAGAAAAATTAGTTCTAAATCGAAATAGTTGACAGTTAGAATAATAAGTATTATAATGTTTTCATTCGTATCGATATGGAAATAAATTGGAGGTTTCATGAAATATTGTCATTTGGTAGCCCATCATATTCGTTTGTTGAATGGGCGGATTTTTCAAAAGTTACTGAGACAAGACCCTGACTCTCTTTATCGGAGTGAGCAGGGAAAGATTTTAGCGGTTTTATGGAATAGTAAGACGGGCTGTGCAACTGCGACAGATATTGCGCTTGCGACTGGGCTTGCTAATAATACGCTGACGACTATGATAAAAAAGCTAGAGGAACAAAATCTTATAACTGTCAGTCCGTGTGGAGAAGATAAGCGTAAGAAGTATTTAGTTTTAACAGAGTTGGGCAAGTCCCAGAAAGAAGTTGGGCAACGTGTCAGTCAGAGATTGGATACTATCTGTTACAAAGGATTTTCAGAAGAGGAAATTAGGCAGTTTGAAGCCTTTCAAGAAAGAATTTTGGCTAATCTGAAAGAGAAGGAAAATGAGGTTTAGAGTGGGATAAATTAGTTATTAAAAGTTTGGTAACTTGACCAACCGAGGGAAGTTTTAAATAGAGGACAAATAATGATCGAATATAAAAATGTAGCGCTACGCTATACAGAAAAAGATGTTTTGAGAGATGTCAATTTACGGATTGAGAATGGGGAGTTCATGGTTTTAGTTGGACCTTCTGGGTCCGGTAAGACGACCATGATTAAGATGATTAATCGTCTTTTGGAACCGACTGATGGAAATATTTACATGGATGGCAAGCGCATCAAAGACTATGACGAGCGGGAACTTCGTCTTTCTACTGGTTATGTTTTACAGGCCATTGCTCTGTTTCCCAATTTAACGGTTGCAGAAAATATTGCTCTCATTCCGGAGATGAAGGGCTGGACTAAGGAAGACATTGCGAAGAAAACAGAAGAGCTTTTAGCTAAGGTTGGTTTACCAGTAGCTGAGTATGGGCATCGACTTCCAAGTGAATTATCTGGTGGAGAACAGCAACGGGTGGGCATTGTCCGTGCTATGATTGGTCAGCCTAAGATTCTCCTCATGGATGAACCTTTTTCAGCCTTGGATGCTATTTCGAGAAAACAGTTGCAGGTTCTGACGAAAGAATTGCATAAAGAGTTTGGGATGACAACGATTTTTGTGACCCATGATACGGATGAAGCTTTGAAATTGGCGGACCGTATTGCTGTCTTGCAGGATGGAGAGATTCGTCAGGTGGCGAATCCTGAGACCATTTTAAAAGCGCCTGCAACAGACTTTGTAGCAGACTTGTTTGGAGGTAGTGTTCATGACTAATTTGATATCAACTTTTCAGGATCGTTTTGGTGATTGGGTAACAGCTCTATCTCAACATTTGCAGTTGTCGCTTTTGACCTTGTTGCTGGCTATTTTTATTGCAGTCCCTTTAGCGGTATTTCTTCGTTATCATGAAAAGATGGCGGATTGGGTCTTGCAGATTGCAGGAATTTTCCAGACTATCCCGTCTCTGGCCTTGTTGGGGCTCTTTATCCCCTTGATGGGAATTGGAACCTTGCCTGCTTTGACAGCACTAGTGATTTATGCGATTTTCCCGATTTTGCAAAATACCATCACTGGGCTAAAGGGAATTGATCCGAGTCTGCAAGAGGCTGGGATTGCCTTTGGGATGACCAGATGGGAGCGACTCAAGAAGTTTGAAATTCCACTTGCCATGCCTGTCATTATGTCTGGGATTCGGACGGCAGCGGTCTTGATTATCGGTACGGCGACCTTGGCGGCCTTGATTGGGGCAGGCGGACTGGGTTCCTTTATCCTTTTGGGAATTGACCGCAATAATACCAGTCTGATTTTGATTGGGGCCCTTTCTTCTGCAGTGCTTGCCATTGCCTTTAACTTCCTGCTAAAAGTGATGGAAAAAGCAAAATTGAGAACGATTTTCTCTGGTTTTGCCTTGGTGACCATATTGCTCGGTCTGTCTTATAGTCCAGCCCTCTTAGCTCAAAAAGAGAAAGAAAATTTGGTTATTGCTGGAAAATTGGGACCGGAACCAGAAATTTTGGCCAATATGTATAAACTCCTCATTGAAGAAAATACCAGTATGACTGCGACTGTTAAACCGAATTTTGGGAAAACAAGCTTCCTCTATGAAGCTCTGAAAAAAGGGGATATTGATATCTATCCTGAATTTACTGGTACGGTGACTGAAAGTTTGCTTCAACCAGCACCTAAAGTAGGTCATGAGCCAGATCAGGTTTATCAAGTGGCGCGTGATGGCATTGCCAAACAGGATCATCTGGCCTATCTCAAACCTATGTCTTATCAAAACACCTACGCTGTAGCTGTTCCGAAAAAGATTGCTCAAGAATATGGCTTGAAGACCATTTCGGACTTGAAAAAAGTGGAAGGGCAGCTGAAGGCAGGTTTTACACTCGAATTTAATGACCGTGAAGATGGCAATAAGGGCTTGCAATCAATGTATGGTCTCAATCTCAACGTAGCGACCATGGAGCCAGCTCTTCGCTATCAGGCAATTCAGTCAGGCGATATTCAAATTACGGATGCCTATTCAACCGATGCAGAGTTGGCGCGTTATGATTTGCAGGTCTTGGAAGATGACAAACAACTCTTCCCACCTTATCAAGGGGCTCCACTAATGAAAGAAGCTCTTCTCAAGAAACATCCAGAGTTGGAAACAGTTCTCAATAAATTGGCTGGTAAAATTACTGAAAGCCAGATGAGCCAGCTCAACTACCAAGTCGGTGTCGAAGGCAAGTCAGCAGAACAAGTAGCCAAAGAATTTCTACAAGAACAAGGTTTGTTGAAGAAATAGCTTGAAAATGCTAAACTCAACTTGGTTATACGCCTATACAGAAGAATGCTCAGACAATGTCGTCTGGGCTTTTTTGGTATTAGAGTTACTAAATGTCATTTAAAATGGAAAATAATACTCAATGAAAATCAAAGAGCAAACTAGGAAGCTAGCCGCAGGTTGCTCAAAGTACAGCTTTGAGGTTGTAGATAGAACTGACGAAGTCAGTAACATATATACGGTAAGGCGACGCTGACGTAGTTTGAATTTGATTTTCGAAGAGTATAAGAGAAAATTTTCAGGATTTTCTAGATTTTTACTGTAAATACACTTGACTATTCACAAAATAGGTGTATAATGTGTTGTGAACTACTTAACAAATCAGGATTTCCAGCTCATGTCGACTAAGGATGGAAATCTTGTGTATAGACAGTTCAGTAGATATATAATAGAGCGTTGCGTCCGAAAGTCTATCCAGACACGGCTCTTTAAAAACAAAAGGAGAAGATTATGAAAACAGAACCGATTCATCGTACCAGTATGTGGAAATTTAAGTTAAGTGCTGCCACCATGACTTTGATTCCCGCTGCCGTGGGGATTAACTATGTTGCCAAAGCCTTGGCGGAGGGGTTAAAGTTGCCCGTTTGGCTGGGGTCTTTGGGAACCTTTCTTACCAGCATGTTGGCTGGGCCGGTTGCCGGTGCCATTAGTGGTTTCATCAACAACGTGATCTATGGGCTGACCTTATCGCCAATTTCAACCGTGTATGCGATTACCAGCATCGGAATTGGGATTGCTGTCGGAGTTTTGCACGCCAATGGGTGGTTCTCGTCAGCGCGACGAGTATTTGTTTCTGCTATTATTATTGCCATCGTTTCAGCTGTCATTTCAACGCCACTCAACGTCATCTTTTGGGGTGGTCAGACCGGTATCGCTTGGGGTGACTCATTGTTTGCGGTAATGGTCGCCAATCATGCACCAGTGTGGCTGGCCTCATTTATCGATGAGTTTGTCTTGGATATTTTGGATAAAGTCTGCGTGGCCTACCTGGCATTCTTCATCTATCGTCAGCTGCCGAAGCGGATGGTGCACTTCTTTAGCGATGATAAATGATGACTGATAAAACATTGATTTCTGGAGCGCCACGGGTCAAGCTCAAATGGTACCAGGTGATCGATCCGATTACTAAGCTCTTGTTCATCTTGGACATGACGTTGTTGAGCTTTGCCAGTATGAATTTATTGCTTCAGGCCGGATTAATTCTTGTCGCAACACTGCTATTGTTATTTTCCAAATTGAGTTCTACCACCTTTAAGGCGCTGGGATTCAGCCTGTTTCTGATTTGCACCATGCTGATCATCCAAGGGTTATTTTACAGTCGGAATCAAACTGTGCTGTTTTCTGTGCTTGGGGTGTCGTTCTACAAAGAGGGCCTGATTTACGCCACCACTCTGGGTTGTCGAGTATTGGTGATTATTTTGACCAGTGGCTTTTTTATGGTGACCACGAGTATTTCAGAAAACGCGGCCTATTTGGAACTGTCCGGATTGTCTTATAAAACCGTCTACGTTCTGATGTCGGTGTGTTATATTTTGCCGGAAATGATGCGCAATATGCGGAAAATCCAGCAGGCACAAAAAGTTCGCGGAACCAATCCGCAAAAAACGTTGATTCAGAAATTAAAGTCAGTCCTGCCGGTTCTAATTCCATTGGTGATTAAGACCTTGGATCAATCGATGACGCGGTCGATTTCTCTCCAACTGAGAGGTTTTGATAATCTCAACCGGACTGTCAGAACCTCCCAGCGCGTGTATCGCCTGTCGCGGACGCTGCACATTGGTCTGACTGGATTGGCAATTTTATTGATTGGGTGGAAGATATGGACGAAGATAAACGGATTGTAATTGAAAATTTGACCACCCGTTATCCGGGTACTGAGCAACCACAACTGCGTCAGATTAACGCGGAGGTTCATACCGGCCAGGTGGTTGGGATTATCGGGAATAGCCACTCCGGCAAATCGACTTTGTGCCGTGTGCTGGCAGGGGTCATTCCCAAAATTGTGTCTGCTGAGATTGAGGGCGATTGGCACATGTTTGGCCAGCGAGTGTCTGACAATTGGCCCGTTTATAATGCCATGAATGGAGTTGTACTGCAAAATCCAGCTGGCCAACTAAGCGGGTTGGCAGACACGGTTGCCGATGAAATCGCCTTTGACTTGATTAATCAGGGAATGGCTGAAGGACTGATTCAAAAACGGGTTGAAGAAGTTGCCACGCAAATGGGGCTGATTGAACAGCTGAATTTGCGTCCCGAGAGCCTTTCCGGTGGTCAGATCCAGCGGTTGGCAATTGCCACGGCGATTGTGGCTAATCCGGCTGTTTTGATTATGGATGATCCGACCAGTGAGATGGATCCCCTTGGCCGCCGGCAATTTTTCCAATGGCTGGCCCAAGTCAAAGAGACGACTGTCTTCATTGTCACCAGTGAAATTGACGATTTGTGCGAAGTCGCCGACGTTGTGTGGGTGCTGCACGAGGGTCAAATGGTAGCCCAGGGCAGGCCGGGTGAGGTGTTTAATCATTTGGCAGCTGACTGGCAGATTCCAGCCCCGACAATCCAGCAACTTGCTCAAAAAATGGATTGGCACTTGGCTGATGGCCGGTATCCAGTGAATTACGCTGATCTGAAGGAGGTTCGTTATGTCCACAATTGAACTGAGCCACCTGACGTTCACTTATCCGGAACGGTCCTTTAGCTTGGATGTTGAAGACAAACACTTCGCCGATCCGATGGTGGCGATTGTCGGCCAAAATGGTGCCGGCAAATCAACGCTCTTCAAATTGTTGACGGGTTTGCTGACACCACAAACCGGTGTGATTAAGATCGATGGAGAAAATTTTAATGATCTTAAACCGGTCGAAAAGTTACTGAAGGTTGGGATTACTTTTCAGAATCCTGACGATCAGCTTTTCAACCCGACCGTTCAACGAGAGGTGGAGTGGAATGTCGCGCAGGTCATGGATGACCACGACACGATTACGAGGCGGGCTTTAGAGGCTCTAAAAAGAGTTGGCTTGGATGATAAAACAGATGAAAGTCCGTATGACCTGTCATTGTCGGAACGCAAGCTGTTGAGCGTTGCCACAGTTTTGGCAGTGGATCCGGCGATTTATTTATTTGATGAGCCGATGATGTCGCTTGATTGGGAAAGCCGGCGCAAGTTGACCGCAATTTTCCATCAGTTGGCTGATTCGGGCCACCAAGTTGTGACCATCACCCATGACATGGATTGGGTTGCCGCCGAGTTTGAGTCGGTGTATGTTATGGAACACGGGAAGTTTGGCTTCGCCGGCAGTCCACGGGAATTGTTCAGCAATCACGAACTTGTCCAGCGAGTGGGATTACTACCACCGCGGATTATGGACATAGCGGAGTCGCTGGGTGATTCACAGACATATTTATCGGTTAATGATTATTGCCAGAAAAATCGAGATGTATAGAAAAAGTCACCTCTGCGGGTTTTCCAGGTTGAAGGATTAACTTCAGCTTCTGGCAAGAACTCACATGGGTGACTTTTGTGTTTAATAACGTTTCATGATCATCGGGTGCTTCCTCAGATCACTCGGTTTGATTTTACTTTGTTTCATGGTCATAATCATATACCATTTCTTTTGGATTTTTTGTTTGACTAATACAAAATAGGTCTTCATAGGTCTTCGCATTTTTAGCGCCCATTAGGATCATCAGTATAATTTTCTGAATTAGGAGACTGTCCCATCACTATTCGAACTTCGTCTCCCAACTTACGCTGTTCCCATTCATCCGTGAACCCTTTAAATCGCAATTCTGGAACTTTCTTTTTAACTGAATCATCTATTTTCGCCATAGTCCCCACCATTTTATTGGTTTTTCTTGTTCTTCTATCCTTTTTTGATCTTTGATTTGTTCCTGTAAATTTTCCAACTTCTCTTTAAGAGCGTTCACTTCATCTTTATATTGATTGTCTAAGTGTTTGAATTCTGTTTCCTGTGAGGGCATTTTGAGGGCTTTTAAGTTATCATTTTCCGCCTTGTATTCTTCTAGTAACTTTTTATCTTGCAAGGCTAATCGTTGTTACTGGTCTAACAAATTAGTTAGTTTTTCTATTTGTTGGTCTTTGGTATTTGATTTGCTACTACTTTCTACTTTACCTAAAATTATTTTTTCTGCTTTAGAATTTATTAGATTAGACCCATTGGAACTTTTAAGCTGTAATTCTTTTGGTAACCTTTGGTAGTGATATTGAATATTTTGTTTTGTAACACTCAACTCATCCGCCAGCTCTTTGATCGTTTTTAAGTCTTCACTCATGGTTTAAGTCCTGCCTTTTAACCGTTGGTAGATATTGTTCAACGGCTTTTTTGGGGTAGCGTGCGATATTATGCTTAGAATATTCTTCACGTCTGCTGGCAACATAAGACAAGTGGTCTTTGACACTATTTAGCCCTCTTAATTCTTTCAGTTCGTCATAGAGGGGGTAAACATGGACTTGCAATCCTGCCATGATTTTTGTATCTTGCATTTCAAACGGACTTAGCAACATATTTTCTAGCAATAGCGTGGTGTACTTGCTTTTCATTGCTTCAATAGCTAGCTTATCTTCGGTTTCTGCTTTGCGTGCTTTATCTTCTTGATAGGCGGTATCTTCTAACTTATAGCTGTTATCGTCTGCTTGACGTTTCTTTCGTAACCAGATATCCAATGTTAAACCGTCCGCATCATTCGCTCGATAGAGATAATGCCAACGCCCCTTAATTTTGATATAGGTTTCATCCATTTTCCACGAATAGAAGGACTGTTTATTTTTCTTTTTCCAGAGATGATAGAGGATTTTACTGTATTCTTGAACCCACCGATAAATCGTAGTGTGACAAACATTTATTCCACGGTCATAAAGCAATTCCTGAACTTCACGATAGCTCAGATTGTAACGTAGGTAATAACCAACAGCGACAATGATGACGTCTTGTTGGAATTGTTTGCCTTTAAAATGATTCATCTCTCAAGCCTTACTAACCTTTTTTCTGCTCTTTGAGAAGCTGAAGGTCGTGCTAGTAACTACCTATTTGGTTTGATTAATTCCATCATTTATCTGGTGCTTGCCCTTCAAAAAGGCTTCTATGGTGAGGTTTTAACAACTCTCTATTTTACAATTATGCAGCCAATTGGTCTCTTGGTTTGGATTTATCAAGCCCAGTTTAAGAAAGAACAACAAGAGTTTGTCGCACGTAAACTAGACGGCAAGGGTTGGACAAAGTATCTTTCTATTAGTGTTCTTTGGTGGTTGGCCTTTGGGTTCATTTATCAGTCTATCGGAGCCAATCGTCCTTATCGCGATTCCATCACCGATGCGACCAATGGGGTTGGGCAAATCCTCATGACAGCTGTTTACCGTGAACAATGGATATTCTGGGCAGCTACCAATGTCTTTTCAATCTATCTCTAGTGGGGAGAAAGCCTGCAAATCCAAGGGAAATACCTAATTTATCTCATCAATAGTCTAGTTGGGTGGTATCAGTGGAGCAAGGCAGCAAAAAGCTCTTAAAAAAGTAAAAAAGGATCAGATGATCCTTTTTTGTGTTAGAGCAAAATGAATAATACCGTAATGATAATAGCGGTCGTTATACGAACGATGTGGTGCGAGATATGTTGTTTTTCTTTCTGTTGGCCATTCCAGTAGGCTCCATAGCAGACGATACTCGAGCCCACAATCCATAGAAGAATGGTCGCAACTGGGACGAAGTAAAAGATGGCTAGAGCCAGAGAAGTGAGGCAACTGCCGACCAAGATGCACTTATTTCCTAGACTGTAGTTCTTTTGTTTCATGGCTGAAAAAGCAGCAGCAAGGTGAAGCAATGAGAAGGCGAGAGCTAGTACAATTGTTAGTATTCCTAGAATCATCGAAGTTAACATAGTTGGTTCCTTTCTGAGTTACAGGCTTAGTTATCAAGTGGAGTTGTAGAGGTCATCTCCATTACATCAAGGTAAAATCTCACCACTTGCTCTTCGGTATAAGATTTTCCTTTTTTTAGCCACCAAGTTAGAGTCTCGATAAAGTTCGTCACAACAAAATGCTGGAGGTAGGAGGCTGGAATGTTTGGGTAGGCCTCTTGCAAGTCACCCGCCACCATGGGATAAACGTGGTGTTCGAGTTCCTTGTGTAGTTGGCGGAGGAAGTAGTCGTTTTTGGAAAAAAGGAGACTGGTGACATGGTCCTGGTTTTTCTGAAAATGTAAAAAGATATGCGCGAGGTAGTCCTCGGTAGTAAAGTGTCCTTCCCTTTCAAAGAGATGATGAAAGAGGTAGCGACAGAGCTCATCTAAAAGGAGTTCCTTACTTTCGTAATGACAGTAAAAAGTAGAACGTCCAACATCTGCTAGGTCAATGATATCCTGAACAGTAGTGGCATCATAGCCCTTATCGTTCAAAAGTTGTAAAAAAGCTTGATAGATGGCTTTTTTCGTCTTGCTGACTCGACGGTCTCTTTTTGGCATATAGACACTTGAGACAAACTGTTCAGAACTGAACAGGACTGACAGTTTGCTTCTATCCTTTCTTTGGATTTTATTAGATAATACAAATGAAAGAAGTATGTATATACCCATTATACCAAAGGAGGGAGAGAAATGAGTTCTAAAACATCTATCTGGTTAGCTTTTTTCTTAAATTTAAGCTATGCGATTGTTGAGTTTATCGCAGGAGGAATCTTTGGTTCGAGTGCAGTTCTTGCTGATTCTGTTCATGACTTGGGAGATGCTATAGCCATTGGTATCTCAGCCCTTTTAGAAACAATCTCAAACCGTGAAGAAGATAGGCAGTACACCTTGGGTTACAAACGTTTCAGCCTTTTAGGGGCCATGCTAACGGCTGTGATTCTTATGATAGGGTCTGTCCTAGTGATCTTGGAAAATGTCACAAAGATCGTTCACCCGCAACCCGTTAATGAAAATGGTATCCTCTGGCTGGGAATCATTGCAGTAGTTATCAATGTACTAGCAAGTCTGGTAGTTCGTAAAGGAAAGACAAAGAATGAGTCAATTCTTAGCTTGCATTTTTTGGAAGATACTCTTGGTTGGTTGGCTGTCATTCTAATGGCGATTATTCTTCGATTTACAGATTGGTATATCCTCGATCCACTCTTGTCGCTTATTATTTCCATCTTTATTCTGTCGAAAGCCATTCCTCGCTTTTGGAGCGCACTGAAGATTTTCCTAGATGCTGTGCCAGAAGGGGTCGAGACAAGTGATCTGGAGAAGGATATAGAGGCTCTGACCAATGTCAAAAGTGTTAACCAACTTAGCATTTGGTCCATGGACGGTCTAGAGAACAATGCTATTGTTCACATTTGTATCAAGGACTGGGAGCAGATGATGGAGACCAAAGAAGTGGTGCGTCAATGTTTAGAAGAAAGAGGCGTGCAGAATATCACTATTGAAGTGGATAGCAGTCAAAGTAATCATGCGCAACATAAGCGGAGGGTGAGAGAGTTAGAGCAGAAGCATGGGCATCATCATTAGAAAAGACGACCTCAATAAGAGGTCGTTTTGATATTCTATTCATTCCGTGTACTTTCTCTCAATGTCAGTCTGGTGCCCAGCATGGTTAGGCTAGGTATTTTGCGACCGTGTAGAACTTCCTTGTTAAGAATATCCATCCCTGCTCGGCCCATTTCTTCGGTATAGACAGTGATGCTAGAAAGGGGAGGATAGACCTGCTTAGTCAGGCTGGTGTCGTTAAAAGAAATGAGGCTGACGCGGTCTGGTAGGCTGATTCCAGCTTCTTGAAGGGCACGAAGGGCGCCGATGGCTAAACTATCGCTGGCAGCGAAAAAGGCTGGTGGGAGTTGTTCTCCTAGCTTGTGAATGGCCTCCTTCATCAAGTCATAGCCAGACTGGGCAGTAAAGCTCCCCTGAAAGACCAGTTCTTCATGGTAGATACCATTTGCTTGGGTAATGTCTTTGAAATTCTCTAGCCGCTTATCCTGGATAATTTCTTCCTGGTCGGTTGTTTCCTCAAGGCCTGTGAGAATTCCAATACGGTTCATCCCTTGGCTGAGGAAATGGTCTACAACTTGTTTCACAGCAGTGTAAAAGTCAGTGATAATACAGGTATGACCTAATGAGAGGGTATCGCTGTCTATAAAGACTAAAGGTTTTTGGTATTCTTCAAAGGCAGCAATCTGAGCTCGGCTGAACTTTCCGATGCAGAGAATGCCGATCACTTCCTCGCTTAATGTAAAAGGATGGTCGTTAAAATAGCGCAAGATATCATAGTCCAACTCTTGGGCTCTTTTTTCAATACCGAGACGAATCTGGTAGTAGTAGAGGTCGTCCAACTCCCCTTGTTCGCTGACCCATTGGATAATGGCAATCTTTTGCTTGGGCTTGTGGGATTCGCCTGTCTTGAGATGCTTGGTGTAGCCCAGCTCTTCAGCGACAGTTAAAATACGGTGTCTGGTTTCTTCTGTAACAGATAGACTCTGGTCGCGATTGAGGACACGAGATACGGTCGCGATAGAGACAGAGGCTAGCTGTGCGATGTCTTTTAAGGTAGCCATAAATCCTCCTCCTTTTAGGTTAGTATATCATATTTTTCTGCTTTTTACTGATAGTTTAGTAAAAGTTTAGTAAAAAGGATTGACCTTGGCAACTCCCTTGGATACAATAGAAGAAAACGATTACACGTTAAGGTGACTTAACGACAGTCAAAGGAGAATTTATATGACACAAGATCTTACTACTGAAGCCCTTCGCAAAGACTTTCTTGCCGTTTTTGGTCAAGAAGCAGACCAAACTTTCTTTTCACCAGGTCGTATCAATTTGATTGGTGAACACACAGACTACAACGGTGGGCACGTTTTTCCAGCTGCTATTTCCTTGGGAACCTATGGAGCGGCTCGCAAGCGTGACGACCAAGTCTTGCGTTTCTACTCAGCCAACTTTGAGGACAATGGTATCATCGAAGTGCCTCTTGCTGACCTCAAATTTGAAAAAGAGCACAGCTGGACCAACTATCCAAAAGGGGTTCTTCATTTCTTGCAAGAAGCTGGACATGTGATTGACAAAGGGTTTGATTTTTATGTTTATGGGAATATCCCAAATGGTGCAGGCTTGTCTTCATCAGCATCTTTGGAACTTTTGACAGGGGTTGTGGCAGAGCATCTCTTTGGTTTAAAACTAGACCGTTTGGATTTGGTTAAAATCGGAAAACAAACAGAAAATAACTTTATCGGAGTCAACTCTGGTATTATGGACCAGTTTGCTATCGGTATGGGAGCTGACCAACGGGCCATTTACCTGGATACCAATACGTTAGAATACGACTTGGTGCCACTTGATTTGAAGGACAATGTCGTTGTTATCATGAATACCAACAAACGTCGTGAACTGGCGGACTCTAAGTACAATGAACGCCGTGCTGAGTGTGAAAAAGCTGTCGAAGAATTGCAAGTTGCCTTGGATATTCAGACCTTGGGTGAATTGGATGAGTGGGCCTTTGACCAATACAGCTATCTGATTAAAGATGAAAATCGCTTAAAACGTGCTCGCCATGCTGTGCTTGAAAACCAACGTACCCTCAAAGCACAAGCAGCTCTTCAAGCAGGTGATTTGGAAACATTTGGTCGCTTGATGAATGCATCTCACGTTTCTCTAGAACATGACTATGAAGTAACTGGCTTGGAATTGGATACTCTTGTTCACACAGCTTGGGCTCAGGAAGGTGTTCTTGGTGCTCGTATGACAGGGGCAGGATTTGGCGGATGTGCCATTGCCTTGGTGCGAAAAGACGCTGTTGAGTCCTTTAAGGAAGCTGTAGGCAAGCACTACGAGGAAGTCGTTGGATATGCTCCTAGCTTCTATATCGCTGAAGTTGCAGGTGGCACTCGCGTCCTTGACTAGTTAAAAGGAGGCTTTATAGTGACCTTAGTAGATAAATTTGTAACACATGTTATTGCTGAAAGTTCATTTGAGGAAATGGATCGAATCTACCTAACCAATCGTGTTTTGGCGCGAGTGGGTGAAGGTGTTTTGGAAGTTGAGACTGATCTAGATAAATTGATTGACCTCAAGGACCAGCTGGTCGAGGAAGCGGTTCGATTAGAGACGATTGAGGATAATCAGGCTGCGCGTGAAATCCTCGGTTCTGAACTGATGGACTTGGTAACTCCTTGTCCAAGTCAGGTTAATCGTGACTTTTGGACAACCTATGCTCACTCTCCTGAGCAGGCGATAGGGGATTTTTACCAGCTCAGCCAGAAAAATGACTACATCAAGCTCAAGGCTATTTCTAAGAATATTGCTTATCGTGTTCCATCTGACTACGGAGAACTTGAGATCACCATCAACCTCTCTAAGCCTGAAAAGGATCCGAAAGAGATTGCAGCAGCCAAGTTGGTGCAAGCTAGCAATTATCCTCAGTGTCAGCTTTGTCTAGAGAATGAAGGCTACCATGGTCGAGTCAACCACCCAGCTCGCAGCAATCACCGCATTATCCGTTTCGAAATGGCGGGTCAGGAGTGGGGCTTCCAGTATTCGCCCTATGCTTATTTTAATGAGCACTGTATTTTCTTAGACGGTCAGCATCGACCTATGGCCATTAGTCGTCAGAGTTTTGAGCGTCTGCTGGCGATTGTAGAGCAGTTTCCTGGCTATTTTGCAGGCTCTAATGCCGACCTGCCAATTGTGGGGGGCTCTATTCTAACTCATGACCACTATCAAGGAGGCCGTCACGTATTTCCTATGGAATTGGCTCCTTTGCAAAAGACTTTCTGTTTTGCTGGTTTTGAGCAGGTCAAGGCTGGGATTGTTAAGTGGCCAATGTCAGTGCTACGTTTGACTTCAGATTCCAAGGAGGATTTGATTAACTTGGCTGACAAGATTTTACAGGAATGGCGACAGTATTCAGACCCTGAAGTCCAGATTTTAGCAGAGACAGACGGGACACCGCATCACACCATCACACCGATTGCTCGTAAACGCGATGGACAGTTTGAGTTGGACTTGGTCTTGCGGGACAATCAGACATCGCCAGAACATCCTGATGGCATCTATCATCCCCACAAGGATGTCCAACATATCAAGAAGGAAAATATCGGCTTGATTGAGGTCATGGGTTTGGCTATCCTGCCGCCACGTTTGAAAGCAGAAGTGGAACAGGTTGCTAGCTATCTTGTGGGAGATGATGATATAGTTGCCGACTATCATCAAGAATGGGCAGACCAGCTCAAAGCCCAACATCCGGACCTAGCAGATAAAGAAAAAGCCCTTGAAATCGTCAAGGACTCTGTGGGTGCTATTTTTGCACGTGTTTTGGAGGATGCAGGAGTTTACAAGCAGACGGAACAAGGACAGGCAGCTTTTATGCGTTTTGTTGAGCAGGTCGGAATTTTGCCAGACTAGGAGCTTTCTCCTTGCACAGTCCTATAAAAAGTAGTATCATAGTGTCGTTTGAACTATCAGGAGGAAACGATGAAAGATTTTCATTTTGATGCTATATCTGCCTTTGAAAATTACGAAATTGAAAAAATGAGAGATGGTCATGTTGTGGTGACGACCAAAGTGGTGGACTCGTCGCTCAACTACTATAGCAATGCCCATGGTGGCTATCTCTTCACCCTTTGTGACCAGATTAGTGGTTTGGTGGTTATCTCGCTGGGGCTTGATGGAGTGACGCTCCAGTCCTCTATCAACTACCTCAAGGCAGGAAAACTCGACGACGTGTTGACCATTAAAGGAGAATGTGTCCATCATGGACGCACAACCTGTGTCGTGGATGTGGATATCACCAATCAAGAAGGCAGAAATGTCTGCAAAGCAACCTTTACCATGTTTGTCACAGGCCAGCGGTCAGAAGACAGACAGGTAAGGATATAGATAAACAAAAAAGAGGCTCACACCTCTTTTTCTTATTTCTTCTTCCTGTTTAATACTGCATTGAGAACAATGGCTAGTAAGCTGGCTACGACAATTCCGTTTGAGAAGAACATTTGGAAGGCTGTTGGCATGCTGACAAAGAGATTACTATTGTTGAGTCCGACACCTGCAGCGATGGAGACAGCTGCGATAAGGAAGTTGTGTTCATTGTTAGCAAAGTCAACGCGGGCGAGGATTTGCATCCCTTGAAGGGAAACAAAACCAAACATCACCAGCATGGCCCCTCCAAGGACAGGGCTTGGAATGATTTGGGCGAGGGCACCAAACTTAGGAAGGAGTCCAAGGAGGACTAGGAAACCAGCTGCGTAGTAGATTGGCAGGCGGGTCTTGATACCTGACAATTTAACCAACCCAACGTTTTGTGAAAATCCTGTGTAAGGGAAGGTGTTAAAGATTCCTCCGAGAAGGACAGCTAAACCTTCTGCACGATAACCGTTGCGCAGGCGCGTGCTGTCGATTGGATCTTTCGTGATATCAGACAAGGCCAGGTAAACACCAGTCGACTCAACCATAGACACCGTTGCGATGATACACATCATGACAATAGATGAGATTTCAAAGGTTGGCATCCCAAAGTAGAGAGGAGTTGGGACATGGACAAGCGGTGCTGCCGCAACAGGGGAGAAATCAACCAAGCCCATGGAAGCAGCAATAGCAGTTCCAACGACCAACCCAATCAAAATAGAGATAGACTTGATAAATCCTTTGGTAAAGATGTTGATCAAGAGGATAATCAGAACAGTGATAGCTGCAAGCAAAAGGCTTTGACCAGTTGGCTCTGGGACATTATTTCCCATATTTCCAATAGCGACAGGAATTAAGGTCAATCCAATCGTGGTAATGACAGAGCCTGTTACGATAGATGGGAAGAGATTGGCAACTTTTGAGAAAATACCTGAAATCAGAACCACATAAATCCCTGATGCGATAAGGGCACCAAACATAGCCCCACTACCGTGACTCTGCCCAATCATAATCAAAGGAGCGACGGATTGGAAGGCAACCCCGAGAACGACTGGTAGTCCAATCCCAAAGTATTTGTTGAGTTGGAGTTGAAGGAAGGTGGCCACCCCACACATGAAGATATCTGTGGAGATTAGGTAGGTCAATTGCTCAGCTGAATAGCCCAGAGCTGTCGCAATCATGATGGGAACCAGGATGGATCCTGAGTACATGGCTAATAAGTGTTGCAAGCCAAGAACGGCTGCTTGTGAGTGTTTTTCTTGTTTTTGCATTAGAGATCTGCCTCCTTAAATACGACCTGACCATTTTCGAAACGATCCAAGCGAGCCAGTGATAGGACTGGATATCCTGCTTTTTCAAGCAAATCACGACCATCTTGGAAAGATTTTTCAATCACGATACCTATCGCTTCAACTTTTGCTCCGGCTTGTTCGATGATTTGGATCAAGCCTTTGGCCGCTTGGCCATTAGCAAGGAAATCGTCAATAATCAAGACCTTGTCCTCAGGTGAGAGGAATTTTCCAGCGATGGAAACGGTGCTGGTCACCTGCTTGGTAAAGGAGTAGACTTGGGCAGTTAAGATTCCTTCGTTCATGGTGATGTTTTTAGCTTTCTTGGCGAAAATCATGGGGACATTCAAGGCTTCTGCTGTAAAAATAGCTGGGGCAATACCTGACGCTTCAATGGTTACGACCTTGGTAATGCCAGCAGAAGCGAATTTGTCCGCAAATACCTTACCAATCTCTCGCATCAAGCTAAAGTCAACTTGATGGGTTAAAAAGGAATCCACCTTGAGGATGTTGTCACTCAAGATATGCCCATCCTCAAGGATGCGCTCTTCTAATAATTTCATAAGACCTCCTAAAGTCTAAAAGATGCTTCATTTGCTTGTCTAGATGTTTCTATAGTGATTTAGTTTGCTAATAATGTATATGTATAATACTAGTGCGAGCGAAGCGAGTTTTACTAGATATTTCCCGCTGTAGTGGTATCATATACAATAATCTTGTTATTGTATATGACGGGATTTTTGAGAGTAAAATAGTTCGGGGAACTATTTTAGCCTAAGCCTAGAAATGAAAGAGCTAGGGGCTCAAAAATTAGGGATGAAATTCCCTGGATTCCTGAAATTATCCACAGGATAATTTCACTCCCGTCCGCACTAAATAAGGGAAATATTAAAAATATTATATTTAACCTTGAAGGCTAGCCTTAGCAAAATACTAAAAAAGGACCTACTTAATCCCCTAAGTAAGTCCCCAAAATAGGCATGGCCAAAACCATACCTCAAGCTGACATACTCATTGTTAGGTGTTCCGGCACCTTGTAGAAACGTCGTGCCAATTCACGACATAAACAAGTAAAATGATATTCAATTTTAAATAGGCTACTGCCAATGTTTTTATTTTACACCAATTAGCTTTATAAATCAAATATTTTGTTAGTAAATAGATCATAAAAGCGAACGAATAAAAGGCTGCAAGGCTAGAAAGTATTGTAGCCTTTTATTCTTCTATTCGCTAAATCTTAAAAAATAACCATCAGGATCCAAAATCGCAAATTCATGGGGATATATAAAGCTATCTCCTACTCGAAATTCTCTTTTTGTGAGGGGACGATGGATAGGATAGTCAGCTTCCAGCAGTTTTTGGTGGAGCTGAGGAACATCTGCAATGCCAAAGGAAATATTGACACCGCGCCCGAAAGGATAGGTCAGCTGAGCTAATTCTTCTGCGCTTCCTTCTTCTAGCATAAGTTGGCAGTCTTCAATCGAGAGGAAGAGAAATTTCTCCTCTGGACGCTCGTATTCGACAGAGAATCCTAGCAGGTCGCAGTAGAAGTGGCGTGATTTTTCGATGTCAGATACTACAAATTCAGGAATGACAGCTTGATAGTCCATTCGTTTTCTCCTTAGAGTTTAATCTCCAAGACAATGGGTGTGTGGTCTTGGCGAGCACCTGAGTCAATCATATCAGATTTAGTGACCTTGTCTGCGAGACGGTTACTTGTGAGCCAGTAGTCGATTCTCCAGCCAGTATTGTTGATTTTAGAAGTCTTGCTGCGCTGTGCCCACCAAGTGTAGCGTTCTGGAACATCGCCGTGAATGTGGCGGAAGGTATCAGTAAATCCAGTTGCTAAAAGGTTGGTAAATCCAGCACGCTCCTCGTCGGTAAATCCTGGTGAACGGCGGTTGCTAGCAGGATTTGCAAGGTCGATCTCATTGTGTGCCACGTTGTAGTCACCGGTCGCAAGGATTGGCTTTTCTTTGTCTAGTTCAGCCAAGTACTCAGCATATTTGACATCCCAGACTTGACGTTCTTCCAAGCGTTTGAGGCCGTCGCCAGCGTTTGGAGTGTAAACTTGGGTCACGAAAAATTTATCAAATTCTAGAGTGATGATACGACCTTCCAAGTCCATGGTAGAAGGGGCACCGATTTCTGGGAAGCTGATAGTTGGTGTAAGTTCTTTCTTATAGAGGAACATGGTTCCAGCATAGCCTTTACGGGCAGGTTCTTGGGAAGAGCGCCACGTATTTTCGTAGCCTGGGAAGAGTTCTTCTAAAATTTCCAAGTGTTTCTTTGTAGGCCCCTTGGCAGAAAGCTTGGTTTCTTGGATAGCGATGATATCAGCATTTTCGGCGACCAAGGTTTGTAGTACTTCTTGGGACAATTTGGCACGAGCTGAGTCACTAGTTAGGGCAGCATTGAGGGAATCAATATTCCATGAGATGAGTTTCATAAAGTTACCTTTTTCATTCAGATTATAGATTTTATTATACCAAAAAAAGGTCCATTTCCCCAACGTATGGCTTGAAAAATCACTCTCTTTCGTTTATAATTAAGAATGATTTTATGAAAGGGAGTGAAAATAAATGAAATTTTACTCATATGACTATGTACTTAGCCAAATCAGTCAGCAAAATGGCATCATGATTGGCTTTGGAATTGTTCTCCTAGCTATCACAGGATTTTTTGCTTTTAAAGCCTATCGAGATAAAAAGGGGACTAAGTTTCGGGAATTGGTCATGATTTTGGCCTTGACCTTGGTGGCCATGCTTTTGGTGACAATCTCAAAATACCAGACCAATCAAGCCTCTAACAACCAATTTCAAACCTCCCTTCATTTCATAGAGGTTGTTTCCAAAGACTTGGGAGTGGATAAATCAGAAGTTTATGTCAATACTTCTGCAGCCACTGATGGAGCGCTTGTCAAGGTAGGTCCAAATTTCTACCGCGCCATGAACGGGAGCCAACCAGACAAGTATCTTTTAGAGAAATTAGAATTGCATCAAACAGACGCTATTGAATTGGTGGAGGTAAACAAATGACACTCAATTATATGGAAATTTTAATCAAACTGGCCTTGGGGCTCTTCTCGCTTGTTTTTGTTATCAATGTGACAGGAAAGGGTAACCTAGCACCTAACTCTGCGACAGACCAAATTCAGAACTATGTTCTTGGTGGTATCATCGGTGGGGTGATTTACAATAGTTCTATCAGCATTCTCCAGTATGCAGTGATTTTGATGATGTGGACGATTTTGGTCTTGACCCTCAAGTGGCTCAATAACAATGTTCGTTTTGTCAAACGCTTGATTGATGGAAAACCAACTCTCCTTATCAAAAATGGGCAGATTGACCCAGAAGCCTGTCGTTCAGTTGGTTTGTCTGCAGCAGAAGTTGCTCTCAAACTTCGTAGCCAAGGGATTTTCCAGATGAAACAGGTCAAATGCGCTGTGCAGGAGCAAAATGGCCAACTCATCGTGGTCCAAATGGGGGATGAAAATCCTAAGTATCCAGTTGTGACTGACGGTGTGATCCAAGTCGATGTTTTGGAATCGATTGGCCGTAGCGAAGAGTGGCTGCTTGATAATCTAAGCAAACAAGGACATGACAATGTGGCCAATATCTTTATCGCTGAGTATGACAAGGGTGCGGTCACAGTCGTAACCTATGAATAAGAAAAGCCTGGGGTCTTGTACTCTTCGAAAATCAAATTCAAACTGCGTCAACGTCGCCTTGCCGTACTCGAGTACAGCCTGCGGCTAGTTTCCTAGTTTGCTCTTTGATTTTCATTGAGTATTGGCCTCAGGTTTCTATTTGCAATCAGAAAGGGATTTTATGTCCATTATTCAAAAACTTTGGTGGTTTTTCAAGTTAGAAAAACGCCGTTATCTAGTCGGGATTGTGGCCTTGGTCTTGGTTTCCGTCCTCAACCTCATTCCACCTATGGTTATGGGGCGGGTTATTGATGCTATTACATCGGGGCAATTAACCCAGCAGGACCTCCTTCTTGACCTATTTTACTTGCTTCTTGCAGCCTTTGGGATGTACTATCTGCGCTATGTTTGGCGTATGTATATCCTTGGGACTTCTTATCGTCTGGGACAGATTATGCGGTCTCGCTTGTTTGAGCATTTCACAAAAATGCCTCCAGCCTTTTATCAGACCTATCGTACAGGGGACCTGATGGCACACGCTACAAATGATATCAATGCCTTGACGCGTCTCGCAGGGGGTGGTGTTATGTCTGCGGTGGATGCCTCGATCACGGCTTTGGTGACTTTGCTGACCATGCTTTTTAGTATTTCATGGCAAATGACCCTAGTTGCCATTTTACCCTTACCTTTCATGGCTTATGCGACCAGTCGTCTAGGGAGAAAGACCCACAAGGCCTTTGGCGAATCCCAAGCTGCCTTTTCCGAACTTAATAACAAGGTACAGGAGTCTGTATCAGGTATTAAAGTGACCAAGTCTTTCGGTTACCAGGCGGACGAGTTGAAGTCCTTTCAGGCAGTCAATGAATTGACCTTCCAGAAGAACCTGCAAACCATGAAATACGATAGTCTCTTTGACCCTATGGTTCTCTTATTTGTTGGTTCATCCTATGTGTTAACCCTCTTGGTCGGCTCCTTGATGGTTCAGGAGGGACAGATTACAGTTGGTAATCTAGTTACCTTTATCAGCTACTTGGATATGCTAGTTTGGCCTCTTATGGCCATCGGCTTCCTCTTTAATATTACCCAGCGAGGGAAGGTTTCTTACCAGAGAATTGAGGAACTTTTGTCTCAGGAATCACCTGTACAGGACCCTGAGTTTCCTTTAGATGGAATTGAAAACGGGCGCTTGCAGTATGCCGTTGATAGTTTTGCATTTGAAAATGAGGAAACACTGACAAATGTTCACTTTAGTTTGGAAAAAGGGCAAACTCTGGGATTGGTCGGGCAAACAGGCTCTGGAAAAACGTCCTTGATTAAGCTCCTCTTGCGTGAGTACGATGTGGATAAGGGAGCCATTTATCTAAACGGTCACGATATTCGCGATTATCGTCTGACAGATCTTCGTAGTCTTATGGGCTATGTTCCTCAGGATCAGTTCCTCTTTGCGACTTCGATTTTAGATAATATCCGCTTTGGCAATCCTAACTTGCCCCTTTCAGCGGTCGAGGAAGCGACTAAGCTAGCTCAAGTTTATCAAGACATTGTAGACATGCCTCAGGGATTTGAGACCATTATCGGTGAAAAGGGAGTCAGTCTTTCTGGTGGTCAAAAGCAGCGTCTGGCCATGAGTCGGGCTATGATTTTAGATCCAGATATCTTGATTTTGGATGATTCTTTGTCGGCCGTGGATGCCAAGACAGAATATGCGATCATCGACAATCTCAAGGAGACGCGGAAGGATAAGACAACTATCATCACAGCCCATCGTCTCAGTGCAGTTGTCCATGCAGATCTGATTTTGGTTCTGCAAAATGGCCAAATCATAGAACGGGGCACGCACGAAGACCTGCTAGCTTTAGATGGCTGGTATGCCCAAACCTATCAGTCTCAGCAGTTGGAAATGAAAGGAGAAGAAGATGCAGAATAAGAAAGAACAATGGGCTGTATTGAAGCGCTTGATGTCTTATCTCAAGCCCTATGGCCTCCTGACCTTTTTGGCACTCAGTTTTCTCCTCGCGACGACGGTCATTAAAAGTGTCATTCCCCTTGTGGCTTCCCACTTTATCGACCAATACCTCAGCAATCTCAATCAGTTTGCTATTACAGTATTATTAGCCTACTATGGTCTTTATATCCTGCAAACTCTGGTCCAGTATGTCGGCAATCTTCTTTTTGCACGAGTGTCTTACAGTATTGTCAGAGATATTCGTCGCGATGCCTTTGCCAATATGGAAAAACTGGGCATGTCTTATTTTGACAAGACGCCAGCAGGCTCCATCGTTTCTCGTTTGACCAATGATACTGAGACCATCAGTGATATGTTTTCGGGAATTTTATCCAGCTTTATTTCAGCAGTTTTCATCTTTCTGACAACTCTGTATACCATGTTGGTGCTGGATTTTCGTTTGACAGCTTTAGTTTTGCTCTTTCTACCCTTGATTTTCCTTTTAGTCAATCTCTATCGGAAAAAGTCAGTGAAAATCATCGAAAAAACCAGAAGTCTCTTGTCAGATATCAATAGTAAGCTGGCAGAGAATATCGAGGGAATCAGGATTATCCAGGCCTTCAACCAAGAGAATCGCCTGCAAGCAGAATTTGATGAAATCAACCAAGAACACTTGGTCTATGCCAACCGTTCTGTGGCCTTGGATGCCCTCTTTTTGAGACCTGCCATGAGTTTGCTGAAACTCCTAGGATATGCAGTCTTGATGGCCTACTTTGGTTACCGCGGGCTTTATCTGGGAATAACAGCAGGAACCATGTATGCTTTTATCCAGTACATCAATCGGCTCTTTGACCCCTTGATTGAGGTGACGCAAAACTTTTCAACCCTTCAAACTTCTATGGTCTCAGCTGGACGTGTCTTTGCCTTGATTGACGAGAGGACCTATGAACCCCTTCAAAAGGATAGCCAAGCAAAGATTACAGAAGGTAATATTCGGTTTGAGCACGTGTGTTTCTCATATGATGGAAAACACCAGATTCTAGATGATATTTCCTTTTCAGTTAAGAAGGGTGAAACCATTGCCTTTGTAGGGCATACAGGTTCGGGGAAATCTTCCATTATCAATGTCCTCATGCGCTTTTATGAATTTCAGTCAGGCCGCGTTCTCTTGGATGGTGTGGATATCAGGAACTACAGTCAGGAAGAGTTGAGAAAGAATATCGGTTTGGTCTTACAGGATCCCTTCCTCTATCACGGGACTATCAAGTCCAATATCGCCATGTACCAAGACATTAGTGATGAAGAGGTCCAGGCTGCGGCTGCCTTTGTGGATGCAGATTCCTTTATTCAGGACCTTCCGCAGGGTTATGATGCACCTGTGTCCGAGCGTGGTTCGAGCTTTTCTACTGGTCAGCGTCAGCTTCTTGCCTTTGCTAGAACAGTTGCTAGTCAGCCTAAAATCTTGATTTTGGATGAAGCGACAGCCAATATTGACTCTGAAACAGAAAGTTTGGTTCAAGATTCCCTAGCCAAGATGAGACAGGGGCGGACAACCATTGCTATTGCTCATCGTCTTTCGACCATCCAGGACGCCAACTGTATTTATGTCTTGGATAAGGGGCGCATCATCGAGAGTGGAACCCATGAGGAACTCTTGGCCTTGGGAGGAACCTATCATAAGATGTATAGCTTGCAGGCTGGGGCCATGTCCTAATACTCTTTGGAAATCTCTTCAAACCATGTCAGCTTTATTTGCAACCTCAAAGCTGCACTATGATTTTCATTGAGTATAAGAAGGAAATTCTTCAAATCACAGATTTCTTGCACCGCCTTTTCCATTTTGTGGTATAATGAAAAATGTTGACAAATAGTATAATAAAAACAAAGGAGAAACAGCATGCTGAAATGGGAAGACTTGCCCGTGGAAATGCAATCAAGCGAGGTTGAGTCTTACTACCAGCTTGTCTCTAAAAGGAAGGGTTCGCTGATTTTCAAGCGTTGCCTGGATTGGGTTCTGGCCCTGTTTTTGCTAGTTTTGACTTCTCCCATCTTTCTTATCTTGAGCATTTGGATCAAGTTGGATAGCAAGGGACCTGTCATTTACAAGCAAGAGCGCGTGACCCAGTACAACCGTCCGTTCAAGATTTGGAAGTTCCGTACTATGGTGACGGATGCGGATAAAAAAGGAAGTCTGGTGACTTCTGCTAACGACAGCCGCATTACCAAAGTGGGAAATTTCATTCGACGTGTGCGTTTGGACGAACTGCCTCAGCTGGTCAATGTCCTTAAAGGCGAAATGTCCTTTGTAGGCACACGACCTGAGGTGCCACGTTACACCGAGCAGTATAGCCCTGAAATGATGGCGACCTTGCTCTTGCCAGCAGGAATCACCTCTCCAGCCAGCATCAACTACAAGGATGAGGACACCATCATCAGTCAAATGACGGAGAAAGGCTTGTCGGTTGACCAGGCCTATGTCGAACATGTCCTTCCTGAAAAGATGCGCTATAACCTCGCCTATCTCCGAGAGTTTAGTTTCCTTGGAGACATCAAAATTATGTTTCAAACCGTGTTTGAAGTGCTAAAATAAAGTAGTCATGAGAAAATGAGTACAGATAAAAGGAGCAAATCAATGCCAAATTACAATATTCCATTTTCACCACCCGATATTACCGAAGCTGAAATTGCTGAAGTAGCGGATACCCTGCGCTCTGGTTGGATCACAACAGGTCCTAAGACAAAAGAACTGGAGCGTCGCTTGTCTCAATACACACAGACACCTAAGACTGTCTGCCTCAACTCTGCGACTGCAGCTCTTGAGTTGATTTTGCGTGTTTTGGAAGTGGGACCTGGTGATGAAGTCATCGTTCCAGCTATGACTTATACAGCTTCATGTAGTGTCATCACACACGTGGGAGCGACCCCTGTCATGGTGGATATTCAAGCAGATACTTTTGAAATGGACTATGACTTGCTTGAGCAAGCTATTACTGAGAAAACTAAGGTGATTATTCCGGTTGAGCTTGCAGGGATTGTTTGCGACTATGACCGTTTGTTCCAAGTCGTGGAGAAAAAACGTGACCTCTTTACAGCTGCTAGCAAGTGGCAAAAGGCCTTTAACCGTATCGTGATTGTCTCTGATAGTGCTCATGCTTTGGGATCTACTTACAAAGGGCAACCGGCTGGTTCGATCGCTGACTTTACTTCCTTCTCATTCCACGCTGTTAAGAACTTTACAACTGCTGAGGGAGGAAGTGCGACATGGAAAGCCAATCCAGCGATTGATGACGAAGAGATGTACAAGGAGTTCCAAATCCTTTCCCTTCACGGGCAAACTAAAGATGCTCTTGCCAAGATGCAATTGGGTTCATGGGAATACGATATCGTAACACCAGCCTACAAGTGCAACATGACGGATATCATGGCTTCGATTGGTTTGGTACAATTGGATCGTTACCCAGGTTTGCTAGAACGTCGTAAGGACATCGTGGACCGTTATGATCGTGGTTTTGCAGGTTCTCGCATTCGTCCATTGGCACACAAGACTGATAGTGTCGAATCTTCACGCCACCTCTACATCACCCATGTAGAAGGTGCTAGCCTAGAAGAACGCAATCTCATCATCCAAGAATTGGCTAAAGCAGGAATTGCAAGTAATGTACACTATAAACCGCTTCCTCTTTTGACAGCCTATAAGAATCTTGGTTTCGATATGGCAGATTATCCAAGAGCCTATGCCTTCTTTGAAAATGAAATTACGCTTCCTCTTCATACAAAATTAAGCGATGAAGAAGTTGATTACATCGTTCAGACTTTGGTGAGAATTTCCGAAGAAATCCTCGGTTCTGGAAAATAATCATAAAAAAATCTTGACAAAAAGCGGACAATAGCATATAATATTCTCAACAAATCAGAAAAGTAACTATTTTTGATCTTCAGGGAGCCTGTGGTGATTGTGAACAGGTGGTTGGAAGTAGTGAAAGTGGGCTGATTTTAAAAATGAATTTGAAACAATGAAAATTCGGTGCGCACACCTTACAGTGCAACTTGTTGTTAGACAAGACAGAGATGTAAAGGGGAATAGTCCCTTTATAATTGAGGTGGCACCGCGTTACCAACGCCCTCACACGGATTGATTTCTGTGTGTGGGCTTTTTTCTTTCGGTCATTTTGTTTATCTTTTATTAGGACGTTAAGTCGCTTTGATGAA